>JBKBWH010000138.1:0-5256 GCA_046289115.1 Candidatus Kryptonium sp. | reverse complement strand
AGGTGTGTCCGACCAGCGCTTTGGTCAAAATTCCAAAAGATGAAGTTAAAATGGGAATTGCATTGATTGATTTTTCAATTTGCTTGGGTTGGAATGGTGATGTATGCCTTTCTTGCAGCAAGGCTTGTCCATTTGGGGCGAAAGTATTTGAGTTCTACAATAGTGAGTGGGGAAATCAACCATATATAAATGAAAATTGCGTTGGGTGCGGTTATTGTGTCAAGTTTTGTCCAGTTGGTGGTTCAGCGATAAAAGTTGTTGATAATAAAACATATAAGACCATAAGGGAAAAGTATCTTGAAGAATTTAAAAAACTTTTAAGTATAAGCAGCGAGGAAAGGTATGAAATTGTATACGGTGAAAATCTACCCAAAATACTTGAGAGAGGAAAAGAGTTTGAAAGGGAATATCAATAGAATTTTTAGGCTAAGGCATTATGTGATGTTTTTTGTCTTGTTAATCTTCATATTACAATTTTTGGGTTCAAAGATCTTAGTTGGTGGTTTAACCGGTTCAGTGATCTTTTACAAAATTAACATGATAGATCCGTTTGCTTTCTTGGAAGTTTTAATTGCGACAAGATCACTTACAGTTGTTCTTGCGTTGTCTTTTATTGCTGTAGTTGTTATTTATCTTGTGTTTGGGAGGGCATTTTGTGGTTGGGTTTGCCCATTTGATTTTATTTTTAAATTAATTGGACAACTCAGCCCATACGCTGAGAGAAAAACTTCATATGCTATTAGGGGAAATGGTTTAAGCAATGTAAAAAGTGGAATTACAAGGTGGTCATTAGTTGTAATATTTGTGAGCTTAGCACTTGTAGCTGAAGCACCAATCTTTACCAGATACATTTCACATAATACAAATCTATTCAGAGCTGTATCATCACTGAGCGGAATTATCAAAGGTATGTTGTATGCTTTGGATGAGTTTTTATTCTCAATTTCAGTGATAATTTTTTTTATCACTTTTGAATTTTTCTTTCCGAGGAAATGGTGTAGGAGTTTTTGTCCCGTTGGAAAAATTTATGGTTTATTTAATAAGGTAAGCTTAATAAAACTTAAATTTGAGAATTCCGAAATGTGTAAAGAATGTTTTGCTTGTCAGATTAAATGTTATATGGATGTTCCACTTTATGAGTTTATTTTAAAAGCAAAGGGGAAAAATCAAGCGATCTCGGGAAGGTTTATTGATTGTATTTATTGCGGTGAGTGCGTCTTGGCTTGTGAGAAAATTCAGAAGGGAAGTCCAAACATAAAAATTAGTTTAAAATAAAAAGGAGGAATCATAAATGATAATAGCAAGCGGATATATTGGGGCTAATTCACCTGAATGTGTGCCGGGAATTCTTGACGAACTTAAATCAAGAGGTATAGAGGTGCCTGCTTTTGAGAATGAGAAAATTGTATTTGTTTTGGAGGGAGATACCGAGAGGGAAGTTAAAATAGTTATAGAGAATTTGCGTGAGTTAAATGGGGTAAGAGAAGTTTTTCTAAGCTACTACACTTTAGAAGGAGCTGATAAAGGGACGGATTTTGAAGTTTAAAAAAATAAAATTTGGAGAAACAAATATGAAAAAAGAAACGAGGCGTGAATTTCTTGTAAATCTAGCTGTAAGGGGTGGACTTTTAAGTGCTGGTGTTTTATTCATCTGGAATATACTCAGATACATTTATCCAAAGTTAGGTGCCCCAACATTTAGGAAGGTAATGATTGCTAAAGCTGGGGAATTAGAACCCGGTCAAGTTAAGGAGGTGAGATTTGGTGAGCAAATTCTTTTCCTTGTGAATATTAACGGAAAATATAAGGTCTTTTCATCGGCTTGTACTCACCTTGGGTGCAGGGTTAGGTGGGAGGAGAATAACCAGCGATTTTTCTGTCCCTGTCATCGGGCTGTATTTGATAAAGATGGAAAAGTTTTGTCTGGACCTCCGCCAAGACCTTTAGATGAGTTCAAGGTTGAGGTTGAGGGTAAATTTGTTTACATGTGGGTAGAAGAAAAGAAATCTTAGGAGGTAATATGATGGAGAGAATACCAATTGATTTTAAGAAAATTAAGCAGGCCGTGTTGAATGAACCAATTCCTGCGCATATGAAAAATTGGTTTTATGCCCTTGGGGTGACGCCATTTATTTTGTTTATTTTTCAGGTTTTGACAGGGATTCTTTTAACCATTTATTATGTTCCATCTCCTGATTTAGCTTATAAGAGTGTTAAATATATAACTGAGGAAGTAAGGCTTGGCTTTTGGATAAGAGGCTTGCATAGATGGGGTTCTAATTTGATGGTGATAGCAATTTTTCTTCATATGGTTCGTGTTTTTTTCACAAGAGCATATAGGAGACCTCGGGAGTTAAATTGGATAATTGGTGTTTTGATGTTTGTCATTACTTTAGGATTGTGCTTTACGGGATATTCTTTAATCTATGATCAACTTTCTTACTGGGCAACGACCGTTGGAACGAATATGATAAAAGAAATACCAATTTTCGGTAGTTTACTTTTATATCTTTTAAGGGGTGGTGAAATTGTTAGCGTGAACACATTAACGCGATTTTTTAATCTTCATGTGGTGTTCTTGCCGATATCCCTTTTTGTGCTCATTATATTACACATAATACTTGTGCGGGTTCATGGTGTTTCAAAACTTGAAGGCGCAGAAGAAGATGATAAAGTATATAACTTCTATCCTGAGCACGTTTATCATGGCGCAATTATTGCATTGTTTTTGCTAACAGTTATGAGCGCTTTAACTGTTGTGCTTCCGCCCGGGATTGGTGAACCAGCCGATCCCAATGTTACACCACTTCATATAAAACCGGAGTGGTACTTCTTTGCTATCTATTTCGTGCTCAAATATGTTCCACTTAAACTTGGGATTTTTTTAATATTGATTTTTTTAATCATCGTGACTTTTTGGCCATTCGTTGATGAATTGCTTAGGAGAAAGTTTCCTCAGGTAAAATGGCATTACGTTTTGGGATCAATTGCTATACTGCTCTTTTTAATTTTCACTGTTTATGAAACCGTAGTTTATTAAAAAAAATTAAAGATAGGAGAAACCATGGAAAGAAATGAATTGAGAACACAAAAATTATTAATAGGCGTATTCAGTATACTTCTAACGGTTATACTTGTAATAGTTGCTGGTGTGGAGGCGAAAAAGTCGATCGAAACAAAGCCGGTAATTGAAATTAGCGGTGTGAATAAAAGATGTGTAAGCTGTCATACGGAAAAAGGCATAGCTGTTAAGTCAATTGATCAGTGGAAGGAAAGTCAACACGCTGTCAAGAATATAGGTTGTATTGATTGTCACAGGGCAGAGGAGGGTGATTTCGATGCTTTTTATTGCCCTGATAGCGATATTCTTGTTGGTCGCCATCCTACACCAAAGGATTGTGCAGAGTGCCACGAACAACAAGTTGAGGAATTTGCCCAAAGCAAGCATGCACATCAGTTTTGGATAATAAAAAACGACGATAGGTCTATATTCGAGCCAGTAATAGCAACACGACATGGCTGTGAGCAGTGTCATAATATAAGCATTGTTTGGCCTGACGGAAGCGTAGGTGAATGTGATGCATGTCATGCGAAGCATACTTTCTCAAGGGCTGTTGCTCGCCAACCCGAAACTTGTGGTGAATGCCATATTGGTCCAGATCACCCACATATTGAGATATATCTTGAATCAAAACATGGAAATATCTTCAGGGCGAAGGAAAAATATATGAATTTAAATTACTCAACCAAAGACTTGAAAAGAATTCCAATTGAGGTTCCAACCTGTACAACTTGCCATATGGATGGAAACGAAACGCAACCATCAACCCATAATGTAAGTGCTAGGTTAGCTTGGGAATCACAAGCAGCGTGGAGCTATAGAACCGTCTGGCTTAAAGATAAACTTGGTGATTGGACAATAAAACGTGCGCGGATGGAGGCTATCTGTAAAAGTTGCCATGCTCCAGATTTTGTTGAAACCTACTTCCTCACTGCGGACCTTGCGAACTTGCAATATAACGAACTTCGCCGGGTTTTTGTTTATTGGGTCAAGAAACTTAATAAAAATGGTTTAATAAAAGATTTAGAAGCAAACGGGAAAAAATACTCTGATGTTGTGCTAAATGGTTGGGATGAAGAACCTGAGTACTTAATGTATCACGCCTGGCATCATGAAGGAAGAAGATTCAGACATGGAGCGATTATGATGGGCGCTGATTACACTCAGTGGCACGGCATCTGGGATCTACAGAATGATCTCATTGAACTCATAAGATGGGCTGCTGAACATGGTGACCCTGAGGCAAAACAATGGGTAAGCTCAAGGCATCCTTCAAAGTTTATGCCATATCCTATATATGATATTCCCGGTAACGCTTGGGGCATAAATCCACTTGCGAGTAAGACTCCATTCCTTTATGTTAATTACAACGATTATTGGGATAGGGTATATCAGAATGTCAAATACGCTTATGAAAAAGGTTTACTTTCGGAAAAGCAGTGGCAACTTTGGCTGAAAAGATACAATAACAAAGAACATTATCTTGGCACAAAGTATAATGTTGACTCGGTCTATAACTACTACTTGCAGTTGAATGCAATTGATATAAAAGCAATGAACGAACAAGTTGTTGATATGCAACTGCCAGGGAAACCTTTCTATCAACCGAGGCGTGAAGTTATTGCTGGACCAAGTGAAAGAACAATAAAGCAGCAACTGGGCAGAAGAGAGGAAAGATATGGAAGTGAACCAGGAACGAAGTAATATTAGCGCTAAAAACAACAAAAAAGATGAAGATGGAGTTATGTGATTCATATGGACGTAAAATAAACTATCTCAGGATATCACTTACGGATAGGTGTAACTTTAACTGTGTTTATTGCAGGAATGGCAGAGCGGAATTTTTGAAACGCGAGGATATTTTAACGCTCGAGGAGATAGAATTTTTGGCTCTGTTCTTTCATGAAAAACTTGGTGTGGAAAAGATTCGTTTAACAGGTGGCGAGCCGTTGATGCGAAGAGGTGTAGAAAATCTGATAAAAAATTTGGCGGAGAAAAATTTAAAAGTTAAGATAACGACGAATGGATTTTTCCTGGGCAAATTTTCAAAATTTTTATCTGAATATAAAGTCGATGTAAATGTTAGCCTTGATACCCTTGCTCCGGAGAAGTTCAAAAAGATAAATGGTTTGGATTGTTTTCATGAAGTTGTGGAGGGAATTGATAAGGCTATTCGTGATGGTGTAAAGTTAAAA
>JBKBWH010000137.1:0-5427 GCA_046289115.1 Candidatus Kryptonium sp. | reverse complement strand
TTATCATATTGTTAAAGTAACTGAAATAGTTCCGGTGAAGCCATTTGATGAGGTAATTGATGATTTGAACAAGCTTTATCAATCATATCGGTTTGAATATGATTTTAAGAAATATGTGGAAGGGCTCAAGAAGAAATATAACTTTAAACTTAACGAGCAAACCTTTGATCTTTTTGTTTCAAAGGCGGACACTTCAAAAACGACTTCGCATTCAAATTGGGACAGTGTTTATACTGCTGAGGATAGAGCAAGGGTTTTGTTTGAATATGCAGATCAAAAGTTGACACTTGATTCGGCAATAAATACGATAAAAGCGAGCGCGGAGTTTTCCGGTAGGAAGCTTGATCGTTCAGGTATCAACAGCATCCTTGATAGGTTAGTTGAAATGAAACTTGTGGGGTATAGAGCAAGAAATGTTGAGAAAATTTATCCAGAATTTAAAGATGAGTTAAGAGAATTCGTCGATGGGATTTTGCTTTATCACATTGAACAGAAAATGGTTTGGGATAAAGTGGATTTAAGCGAAGCGAAGTTGAGGGAATATTACGAAAATAACAAGGATGAGTATCGTTTTCCCGATAGAGTTAGGTTTAGCGAGATATGGGTTAGGAGTGAGTCGCTTGCTAAGGATATTTATTCCCAGATTAAAAATGGTGTTCCGTTTGATTCGCTTGTTGTAAAGTATACCGAAAGGGCTGGGATGAAAGAAAAGATGGGTGATTGGGGGCTTGTGGCTTCGTCTGAGAATGAAATCGCATGGAAAGCTTGGAATATGAAGGTTAATGAAGTTTCAGAACCGATAAAATTTCAGGGTGGATATTCAATAATAAAGGTTACGGGCAAGGAGCCAAGCAGAATAAAGACATTTGAAGAAGCGTTCAGCGAGGTTGCAAGTGCAGTTCAAGAGCAGGAGTTGAAACGTCTTGAGCGGGAATGGGTTGAGAATTTAAAAAAGAAATATAAAGTGGTGATAAGTGAGAAAACAATTGAAAAAGCTTTTAATCGTTAGTTTGATTCTATTGATTGGTTGCGCTAAAAAAACGACAAATGATGATTACATAGCCAGAGTTAGGAATGAATACCTTCTAAGGCGTGAGCTTGCTGGAATGGACTCAAATTTTGTAAGAAGTTATGTAGATGAATGGGTGAACAATAACTTGCTTTATGTTGAAGCGGTTGAGAGAGGCTATGGAACAAATGATAAAATTGAACGAATGGTGAACGATTTTAGGAAATCGCTTGTGATCAATACATTTATTCAAAGTGAGATAATTTCAAAGGCGATGAAGATTTCTGATAATGAGGTTATGGAGTTTTATCAAAAGCATCAGGATGAGTTTATACTTGATAGACCTGTTGTTAAAATTGGATATATTAAATCTTTATCGCGCACGGATGCCGTGGCTTTAAGAAGTAAAATCTTGAAATCGAAAGACTTTAAAACAGCGGTTGAAGATTTGTCTAAAGAGCAAGGCGTTGTTGAAGTTGTGATTTCGAAATATTTTGATCAATTCAGTATACCATCAACTGAGTTATGGCGTGTGGCTTGGAGCTTGAACAAAGGCGAGATATCATTTCCAGTTAGAGCTGGTGACGGCTATTTTTTGATTTATCTTTACGATAAAAAAGAAGCTGGGAGCAAAGCGGATTTTGATCTAATTGCTGATGATGTAAGGGAAAGAGCAATTATTGATAAACAAAATCGTTTGCTTGACAGTTTAATAGCAGAATTGAAAAGAAAACATCATTATGAGGTGAAATGGTGAGATTGAAAATTTTATTTTTGATGTTAGCTTTGAACTTAACATTTGCTCAGCAAAGAGTCCTTGATAGAATAGTTGCAATCGTTGGGAATGAGGTTATCCTTGAATCGGATTTGAATTACCAAACCTATATTTTCGCAATTCAGAACAATTTAAATCCAAATGATCCGAACCTTAAAAAGTATGTGTTGGAGGAAATGATCAATGATAAACTTATTTTGACTCGAGCAATTGAAGATACAATCGTCGTCTCGGATGATGAGGTTGACAGACAAATTGAAGCACAGATTCAAGCGCTGGTTCGGCAGTATGGTTCAGAACGAAGATTAGAAGAAATTTATGGTATGCCGTTGGGAAGAATAAAGCGGGAGATAAGAGAGGATGTTAAGAAAAGGCTGATGATAGAAAAATTGAAGCAGCAAAAATTTGGGATGCTGACCGTATCTGGTTATGAAGTTGAGCAGTTTTATAACACATATAAAGATAGTTTGCCAGAGGTTCCTGAGACGGTTGAATTGTATCACATTATGATGGTTCCAAGGCCTATTGATTCAATTGAGCAGGCAATTTATCAAAAAGCTAAATCAATTCTTGACAGTATAAGGGAGGGTGGTGATTTTAAATATTTTGCGAAAACTTACTCGGATGATAAAGCGACGGCAGGGGATGGTGGAGATCTTGGATGGGTGAGACGAGGTATGTTTGTAAAGGAATTTGAAGAAGCGGTGTTCAGATTGCAGGAGGGACAAATTTCAGATGTTGTGCGGACACAGTTTGGATATCATATAATCCAACTTATCGAGAGAAGAGGCGAACAAGTTCACCCAAGGCATATACTTTTTAAAGTCCCACTTACAGAGGAAAGTGATAAAATTGTGATTTCAAAACTTGAAGAGATAAGATATAAAGTCGTTTCAAAGCAGGCTAAATTTGAGGAAATGGCAAAAAAATATAGTGAAGATGAACAAACAAAATTGCAGGGTGGCTATCTTGGGATGATCCCAGTAAATGAACTTGAACCCGAACTTAAAGATGCAGTAAGTTCACTTAATGATGGGGATATTTCTCAACCGATAAAAATGAAATATGGAAACTCTTACGCTTATCACATCGTCTTTCTGAAAAGAAGAATTCCTGCACACAGGATGAATTTAAAGGATGATTATATGAGAATTTATCAATACGCCTTGATCGAAAAGCAAAATCGTGAATATCAAAAGTGGGTTGAGAAGTTAAGAGAAGAAGTTTATGTTTACATTGATGAAGATTTTAAATGAAGTGGTGATGTGCTTGTTTTCAAAAAGTTTTCAACAAAACTTATGGAGGTTGAGATGAAAATGAAGCTTTTAATTCTGATATTTTTCTCGTCCTCAATTTTAATGTCTCAAAGTAAAGTTGGCAAGATTGATTTCATTGAGTATGATCTCCCAAATGGTTTGCATGTGATTTTGCACGAAGATCATTCCGCTCCGATTGTTGCTGTTGATATTTGGTATCATGTTGGCTCGAAGAATGAGGATCCAGAAAGGACTGGTTTTGCACATTTATTTGAGCATATGATGTTTCAGGGTTCGGCAAATGTGAAGAAAGCAGAGCATATGGCGTATATTCAAAAGGCTGGTGGAACATTCAACGCCTCAACAAGTTGGGATAGAACAAATTATTTCCAAGTTGTTCCTTCAAATCAACTTGAACTTGTCCTATGGCTTGAATCCGATAGGATGATGAGTTTAAATGTTAATCAAGAAAATCTTGACAACCAGCGCGAGGTTGTAAAGGAGGAAAGAAGGTGGAGGGTTGACAATCGTCCTTATGGGACGCAGTGGGAGGAGACATTTAAACGGCTTTTCAAAGCCCATCCATACAGATGGCCTGTGATCGGATATATGGAGCATTTGAACGCTGCAACTCTTGATGAAGTAAAAAAATTCTTTGATACTTACTATGTTCCAAATAATGCGGTTTTGGTTATAGCTGGCGATATCGATGTTGAGAAAACGAAGAAACTTGTTGAAAAATATTTCGGCGATATTCCAAGGGGAAAATATGAGATCAAAAGACCCAATGTTGTTGAACCGCCAATGACTCAACAAGTTAAAGATACAATTTATGACAATATAAGGTTGCCCGCTGTCTTTATTGCTTTTAGGATTCCCAAAGATGGTGAGAAAGATTTTTATGCATTGGAGCTTCTCTCAAACATATTAGGTTCGGGAAAAAGTTCACGACTTTATCAAAAACTTGTTTATGAGAAGCGAATTGCGCAAAATGTCAACGTATATGCGATAGGAATGGAAGATGCCGGTGTTTTCAAAATAGACGCGTATTGCTCAATTGGTCATACACCTGAAGAAGTTGAAAGGGAGATATGGAATGAAATTGAAAAAATTCACACAGAGCTTGTTTTTGAGAAAGAGCTTCAAAAGGCAAAGAATCAAATTGAGTCTCGCACAATATCTAGCTATCAAACAGTTTTACAAAAAGCCGATCAACTTGCTTATTACTATGTGATTCACAAAAATACCAATGAGATAAATTTAGAACTTGACAAAATTCTGTCCATTACCAGGGAGGATATAAGTGAGTCAGCGGTTAGGTATCTTAAACCTGAAAATTCCGTGGTTCTTTACTATCTTCCAAGGGAACAACGCGCGTCAAAATAAAAATTTATTTGATCGATGAAAGTTTTAAAACTAATCTTTTTGCTAATTATGGCAGATGTTCTTTTCAAGCCAGTTGAGATTTATTCCCAAGGTGAAGGGAGGATTGATTTTGTTGAATTTACGCTTGAGAATGGGCTTCATGTAATACTTCACGAGGATCATTCAACTCCGATCGTTGCTGTAAATGTATGTTATCATGTGGGTTCAAAAAATGAAAAACCTGATAAAACGGGCTTCGCCCATCTTTTTGAGCATTTGATGTTTGACGGCTCAAAAAATGTTAAACGGGGTGAATTTGATAAATACATAACTCAAGCTGGCGGTTATGATAACGCTTATACAACCGAGGACAAAACAAATTATTACGAGGTTCTTCCATCAAATTATCTTGAGCTTGCATTGTGGCTTGAGTCGGATAGAATGCTCGGTTTTTCAATTCAAGAGATAAGTTTAATCACGCAAAGGGAAGTTGTAAAAGAAGAGAGAAGATGGCGCTATGAGAATAGACCTTATGGTTCCGCATGGATAAAAATTACTGAAAAAAGTTTTAAGAAGCATCCATATCGTTGGCCTGTTATCGGTTATCAAGAACATCTTGATGAGGCGAGCATGGATGATGTCAGGGAATTTTATGAAACATTTTATGTGCCCAATAATGCTGTTCTTGTGATAGCAGGTGATATAGACATAGAAAAGACAAAGGATCTTGTTGTAAAGTATTTCGCTGAAATTCCGAAAGGTCCGAATAATATCCCGCGCCCACCCGCTGAAGATGAACTAAACGATAGTGAAATTAGAGAAATCGTTGAGGATGTGAACGCTCCATTGCCTGCTGTTTTTATGAGTTATAGAATTCCTGAAGAGGGAAATGAAGATACTTACGCGCTTATTTTACTTTCAAATATACTCTCCGTTGGTGAAAGTTCGAGATTATATCAGCGTTTGGTTTACAAGGATAAGATAGCAAATGAAGTTGAGACTTACGCCGATGCGAGAGAACA
>JBKBWH010000136.1:0-5428 GCA_046289115.1 Candidatus Kryptonium sp. | reverse complement strand
AAATCATAAAATGCGCTTGCACCTTCTGCATCAATAATTGTTCCAACGACAATGCCCCATGGATGGTCGGGAAATTCAACATCATATTCAAGCGTTGCAAATTCAGATATAACTTTCAAAGATTCTTCAAAGTTCTTTTTCACCTCGGGTTGGGCTTTATCGGTAGTTCCTTTGATCACCGCAATTTTAATTTTTCGCTTGGGCAATAATTTTGTCGAGTATTTGAAGTCAATTTTAAGTGTCGTTTCATCATTTGGGTCATATCCTGCAATTGCAGATAAAACTATTCCGCAATCATCCGCTGTTCTACACATTGGACCAAGTTTATCAAGCGTCCATGATAAAGCCATTGCCCCGTGTCTACTTACAAGTCCATAAGTTGGTCTCAATCCCGTGACCCCGCAAAATGCAGATGGAGTTAAAATTGACCCAGATGTTTCCGAACCTATAGCAAATGCCACAAGTCCAGCTGAGACAGCAGCACCAGGTCCACTTGAAGAACCACCACTCCAAAAGTTCAAATTCCACGGATTTCTTCCCGGACCTGTAAATGAAGCATCCGCATCATCATAGCCCATTCCCCCAGCGAGTTCAACCATGGCAAGTTTAGCTACAAGTATTGCCCCTGCGTTGTAAAGTTTCTTTATAACGGTTGCATCATAATCAAAGATTTGATCTCTATACGGTTCAGCTCCCCAAGTTGTTGGGATTCCACGCGTTGCGAGCAAATCTTTGACGCCAAATGGTATGCCATGGAGCAATCCTCGGTGTTTACCTGACATTATTTCTTTTTCGGCTTGCTTTGCTTGTTTAAGCGCAAGCTCTTCAGTTATTGTCACGACAGCACCGAGTTTTTCACCATACTTTTTTAATCTCTCAATGTAAATTTTTGTTAATTCAACAGGTGAAATCTTCTTCGCCCTTATAAGGGCTGAAAGCTGACGGATCGAGGCAAAGGCGATATCTTTTTCTGTCATTTTTTAACCCCCATTTTTAACTTGGAATTTAAAATCCGGCTCTTCCCAATTTGATAGCTTATAACTTAACAACCTTTCCCTTCGTTTTATATTTGCCTCAATATCTTCAACAATCATCTTCATTTGGTCTTCCGATAACCTTTCGCCATACTTCAATTTGATGATTTCAATAAGTTTTTTGATTTCTACATCGCTTTCCCCTTCTTGATCTGAAATTTTGGAGGGTATTGCGAAACCTATCGCTGGAAGAGAAGCGACAATTTTGAGGAATTTTCTTCTTTCGAGCTTCATTTCTTTTGCTCCTTTTTTAATCGATTTGATAATTTTCGAAAAATTTTCCCCATTTTGATTCTTTTCTTAATCTCTCTTGGATCTTCTTCCCTTTCAAAGGCCACCAGATAAAATCGTGATAAAAATACGAGCCGAAAACAAAAATATAGACAAGTGGCGTCCTAAAAAATAGGTATTGAATTCCCTTTAAAGGTCCAAACCAAAGTATATCACCAACCTTGCTTGCCAAATTATCTCCGACAAAAAATTTTAAATTCACATTGGAGATATCTTCCCCTACAATCTCTATTTCTCTTGGATCTCCAACGCCAAGTCCCGCTTCGTGAGCAAGACGAATATATTTTATGCTCATCGGATCAAATCCCATCATCTTTGCCGAGACAGCGTCAATCGCAACTTGATCGGCGCTTGCAAGGATATAATCTGTTTCAACCGGGATCATTGTTCTGGGTCCAGGTCCATTTCCAGCTATTGTTCCATCCATAATTGCGAATATCCCTGAATGAATTTCTTTTTGTATTGCAAGTAAATCAACGAGCGTTTCATGTATCCATGTGTGGGTATAATGTCTTCTTGTAGTTAAAAGACCACCAAACGCATTCTTCATAGCCCCTGTTGTGGTGGTATATATGTGGGTTTTCATAGTTGGAAGGTGAACTATGTTCTTACCGATGAAAAATTCTGGAATATGTATTCCATTTGGATAAACTTTGTTTAAAGCAAGCATCTTGTGTTTCGGTTCATAACGGATCCATTTTATGTCGGTTTCAATAAAGTTATATCTTTCCTCAACATTGTATTTTTTATAAATCGGTTCAAGTTTGTTTAGTTTTCCACCTTTGAATGGATTTGTGACCACTGTGTTGTTATGTACTGCAACAAGTTTATCAAAACCGGCATTTTTCAGGGCAATTATCACCCCTTCAAGTTGCCATGGCGTTGTATTTGAACTTAAATAAGGGAAATGCCAAGATATGTTGTCCTTTAGAATCGTAATGGAATTTTTATCAAGATGCTTTTCAAAATCCGCAAGCTTCATCAGTTTCTCTATATCCTGTAAAACTGTCTCTGGTTTTGTCTTTAAAACCGCTACCTTAGAGCGAGTCATAAACAATTTTCTTTTTTGCTTTTAATATAAGCCTAAAGTGTCAAAAATTCAATCGTTTTTTAATATGCGCTTATTTTTGTAAATTTTTCGGGAAAATGAAAACACATAAACAAAAGCACATCTATTTGATGAGCCTTGACATAGATTTATCTCGCCGTGGAATGAAGTATTCAATTATTGAAGGAATATTTGCAACGGTTTTTATCGCTCTTTCAACGGGTGCATTTCTTATCGGATATGCTTTGATGTTAGGAGCAAATGAATTGGTCATCGGACTAATTGGTGCTATACCTTTTGTTTCGCAGACGATGCAAATTTTGGGAACTTATCTTTTGAGAAGGTATGAAAGCCCTCGAAAAATTGCAATAGCTACAAGCGCTTTAAATCGTTGGATTTGGGTTGTCTTGATATTTTTGCCATTTTTAAGCATAAGCAGTCAGGCTAAGATTTTAATTTTTCTTGCCATTCTTTTGATTTCTTCTGCGTCTGGAAATATACTTGCAAATGTTTGGACTACATGGATTGGCGAGATCGTTCCTAAAAGTGTTTGGGGTAGATATTTCGGGAAGAGAACTGCTTATACCAATATCGTCAACATTATAATGTTTTTTGTGTCCGCCTTCATACTTGACCATTTTAAAAGGAACGATATAAAAATCGGTTATTTTATCGTTGCGACAATTTGTTTTTTAAGTGGCGTCGTTACCACTTTTTTGTTCAAATATCACCCCGATGTTAAGATCAAAATTAACCCCGATAATTCTTTAAGAAATGAAATTTTAAAACCTTTAAGCGATAAGGATTTTAGAAGGTTTATTCTGTTTTTCGCGCAATGGAATTTCTCCGTTGCTCTTTCTGCCCCCTTTATGTCGTTTCATATGTTAAAAAATTTAAAAGTTGATTTCTCAACCATCGCTATCTTTAATATGCTCACGATGGTGATTAATATTTTTATTTTGCAGTGGTGGGGCAAGTTAATCGATAAATTTGGGGCTAAAAATGTTTTAATGTTTAATGCTTCAAACATTGCTTACATTCCAGCGTTGTGGCTTCTGGCGACACCTGATTTCTTGCTTCCGCTTTATCTTGATGCGATACTTACGGGTATAGCATGGAGCGGATTTAATCTCGCTGCATTTAACATCCAGCTCTCAAAAGCACCGAAGGAAAGCCGCTCGTCTTATGTTGCGATGCTATCGATCTTTTCTGGTTTTGGCTATTTAACTGCATCAATCCTTGCGGGATATATTGCGACTTTATTCAAAAATTTTTCTATCGAGATATTCGGTTTAAAATTTATGAATCTTCACATACTGTTCTTTCTCTCGTTTATTTTGAGGATTGTAAGTGCGATGGCGCTATTGAGAATGCCCGAGCCTGATGAGAAACCATTTTTTGCTATGGTTGATTACATAAGTTCAACAATTTATAGGGTTTTTGCGATACTCGGTGGCATCATACCTATTTCAAAGTCGGAGAATCAAAATCAAGAGTAAAATTGTTTTTTCTTTGCGCTTTTTTTAATTTCAATTCAAAATCAAAACAAAATTTTCAAAAAGCATGGCGCCAGAGGTATATATCGAAAATCTTTCTGAATATGTTGGTAAGCAGGTGAAAATTTATGGCTGGGTTTACAATAAAAGGTCAAGTGGAAAAATCCATTTTGTTTTAGTTCGTGATGGCACTGGGATCTTACAGTGCGTGATGGCGAAAGGTGAAACTCCAGATGAAGTGTTTGATAAATACGATATTTTAACTCAGGAGACATCTTTAATCGTAAGTGGAATTGTGAATGAGGATAAAAGAGCTCCCGGGGGTTATGAGCTTCATGTAAAAGATATTCAAATAATTCAGATAGCGCAGGATTATCCGATAACACCAAAAGAACACGGTATTGATTTTCTTATGGATCATAGGCACCTGTGGCTTCGTTCAAGAAGACCGCATGCGATCTTAAGAATAAGGCATCGCCTTGTCAAAGCCATAAGGGATTTTTTTGACTCAAAAGGATTTGTTCTAATTGATGCTCCAATTTTAACTCCAGCTGCGTGCGAGGGAACGACCACACTTTTTGAAACGGATTATTTCGACCTTGGCAAAGCCTACCTTTCTCAATCGGGGCAACTTTATGTTGAAGCAGCTGCTATGGCTTTTGGGAAAGTCTATTGCTTTGGACCGACATTTAGAGCTGAAAAGTCAAAAACGAGGAGACATTTAACAGAGTTTTGGATGGTTGAGCCTGAAGTTGCATTTTACGAGCTTGAAGATATAATGAATCTTGCTGAGGAATTTGTTGAGTATATCATTGGACGAGTTCTTGAAACAAGCGAAAGAGACTTTGAAGTTCTTGAACGAGATACCAAACCACTTGAAAAGATAAAAAGACCATTCCCTAAAATTACTTACAATGAGGCGGTTGAGATTTTGAAGAAAAATGGGATCAACTTTCAATGGGGCAATGACTTTGGAAATACTGATGAAACAGTGATTTCACAGCAATTTGATAAGCCCGTTATAGTTCATCACTATCCAGCTGCGGTCAAAGCATTTTATATGAAGCGCGATCCAAACGATGAAACCTATGCCCTTGCTTTTGATATGCTCGCGCCTGAAGGATATGGCGAAATTATAGGTGGAAGTCAAAGAGAAGATGACTATGATACACTTTTAAGACGGATACGAGAACATAATCTACCAGTTGAGGCATTTGATTGGTATCTTGATTTAAGAAAGTATGGAAGCGTTCCACATTCTGGATTTGGGCTTGGGGTTGAAAGGACGCTTGCTTGGATTTGTGGACTTGACCATGTCAGGGAGACGATTCCGTTCCCGAGGATGATTTACAGAATAAAACCGTAGAGAAAGGGATATCAGAATTGAAAATAAAAACGGGATCTCGATGCTTAAAGTTGAAAATTTGAAGAAGATATTTTCAAATGTGGTTGCTGTTGATGGGGTTTCATTTGAAGTTGAGCGAGGCGAAATTTTAGGGCTTCTTGGTCCAAATGGCGCTGGAAAAACTACCACGATAAGAATGATACTTGATATAATC
>JBKBWH010000135.1:0-5522 GCA_046289115.1 Candidatus Kryptonium sp. | reverse complement strand
AGGAAATGGTTGATGAAGTCATAATGGGCTGTGTTTTAACAGCTGGGGTCGGTCAAGCACCAGCAAGGCAAGCAGCGATCTTCGCCGGGCTTCCGACAAAAGTTGAATGCATGACGATTAACAAAGTCTGCGGCTCCGGACTTAAATCCGTTATGCTTGCAACACAAGCCATAAAACTTGGCGATGCCGATATAATTGTTGCCGGTGGAATGGAAAGCATGTCAAACGCTCCTTACCTTCTTGATAGGGCAAGATTTGGTTATAGGATGGGGCATGCACAGATAATTGACTCAATGATAAAAGATGGACTTTGGGATGTTTATAATGATTTTCATATGGGCAACGCCGGTGAACTATGCGCAAAGGAATGCAACATTTCGAGGGAGGAACAAGATGAGTTTGCAGTGTTAAGCTATAAACGAGCTCTTGAAGCAATTGAAAAAGGTTATTTCAAAAACGAAATTGTCCCCGTTCCAGTCCCGCAACCAAAGGGTGAACCGATGATTGTTTCAGAAGACGAAGAGCCTAAAAAGGTAATCTTTGATAAAATACCGAAGCTAAAACCTGCTTTTGACCCAAACGGCACGATAACAGCAGCAAACGCATCAAAAATAAATGACGGCGCAGCAGCCCTTGTCCTGATGTCAAAAGAAAAAGCAAATGAACTTGGCATTAAACCCCTCGCAAGAATAGTTGCATATACTTCTGCAGCGAAAGATCCAGCTTGGTTCACAACCGCGCCAGTAGATGCAATTGAAAAGGTTTTAAGGAAAGCAAATATGAAAAAAGAAGACATCGATCTATTTGAAGTAAATGAAGCATTTGCCGTCGTTGCCATAGCAACAGCAAAGCTTGGTGGAATCCCAATTGAAAAAATGAATATTCACGGTGGAGCTGTTGCCCTCGGACACCCAATCGGCGCAAGCGGTGCAAGAATCTTGACAACCCTCCTTTACGCAATGGAAAGGAAAGAAGCAAAATTTGGAATCGCGGCGATTTGTATTGGAGGCGGTGAAGCAAGCGCAGTCATAGTCGAAAGAGTTTAACTATAACTAAAAACAAAAATTGGGAGCACATGCTATGGAGGTAAAAAAAGTTACCGTGGTTGGAGCTGGAACAATGGGAAGTGGAATCGCCCATGTTCTTTCTCAAAATGGTTATCTTGTAAACTTAATTGATATCAACAAAGGCGTTCTCGAAAAAGCTATAAATGTGATAAGACAAAATATGGATAGGCAAATTAAAAAAGGTTTAATGACAGAAGAAGAAAAAGAACAAGCGATAGCCAGAATTAACACACTAACCTCACTTGAAAGCGGTGCTAAAGATGCCGACTTCGTAATTGAAGCAGCTACCGAAAATGTCAAAATTAAAAAAGATATTTTCAAATCCCTTGATCTCGTTTGTAAACCAGAAGTTATCCTTGCCACAAATACTTCATCAATTTCGATCACCGAAATCGCCTCAGCTACAAATCGTCCAGATAAAGTGATAGGGATGCATTTCTTTAACCCGGTTCCAGTAATGAAACTTGTCGAAATAATTCGAGGGCATGACACTTCGGATGAAACATTTAAAATTACAAAAGAATTAGCAGAAAAACTTGGAAAAACAACGGTTGAGGTAAAAGATTACCCTGGATTTGTCTCAAATCGTATTTTGATGCCGATGATAAACGAAGCAATTTACTGCCTTATGGAGGGCGTTGCTTCAGCGGAAGATATTGATACCGTCATGAAACTCGGAATGAACCATCCGATGGGACCACTTGCGCTTGCGGATTTAATTGGGCTCGATGTGTGCCTCTCAATTATGACTGTCCTCTATGAAGGCTTTGGGGATCCAAAATATAGACCCTGTCCCTTGCTAAAAAAGATGGTCGCTGCCGGATACCTCGGCAGAAAAACTGGAAAAGGATTCTATGACTATACTCAACAACAAAATAACAAAACACAACAATGAATTTTCAATTTACAGAAGAACAATTAATGATTAAAGAGACCGCAAGAAAATTCGCGGTTGAAGAATTAGCGCCAAAAGCAGCTGAAAGGGACGAAAAGGAAGAATTCCCTCACGAGGAAATCAAAAAACTCGCAGAACTTGGCTTTATGGGAATGATGACATCGGAAAAATATGGAGGCGCCGGGCTTGATACAATTAGCTATGTTCTCGCTATGGAAGAAATTTCAAAAGTCGATGCCTCCGTTGGAGTTATAATGTCGGTTAATAACTCCTTGGTTTGTTGGCCCATTGAAACATTTGGAACCGAAGAACAAAAATTAAAGTATCTACCACGACTTGCTCGAGGTGAACTACTCGGTGCTTTCTGCCTTTCGGAACCTGAAGCTGGAAGCGACGCATCAAATCAAAGAACCACAGCTACCAAAGATGGCGAATTTTACATCCTAAATGGGACGAAAAACTTCATCACAAACGGTGTCTACGCCAACATTTTAATCGTCTTCGCTCAAACAGACAGGGAAAAAGGTTCAAAAGGAATTTCCGCTTTTATCGTTGAGAAAGATTTCCCTGGTGTCATCGTGGCGAAAAAAGAGAAAAAACTTGGAATTAGAAGTTCGGACACAGCCCAAATCGTGTTTGAAGATTGCAAAGTTCCAGCTGCAAATCGGCTTGGCGAAGAAGGGTTAGGATTTAAAATCGCAATGACCACTTTAAACGGCGGAAGAATTGGAATAGCTGCTCAAGCCCTTGGAATTGCACAAGCGTCGCTTGAGGCATCGATAAAATACGCAAAGGAAAGAAAAGCATTTGGGAAATTCCTCGCAGAGCATCAAGCGATCCAATTTAAAATTGCAGATATGGCGACAAAAATTGAAGCAGCAAGATTATTAACGCTTCTCGCAGCTTGGAAAAAGGACCAAGGTGAAAAATACGTTAAAGAAGCATCAATGGCTAAACTTTTTGCATCTCAAGTTGCGGTTGAAGCAGCGTTAGAAGCAGTTCAAATTCATGGAGGTTATGGCTACATCAAAGACTTCCCAGTTGAAAGATTTCTCCGCGATTCAAAAATTACAGAAATCTACGAGGGAACATCTGAAATTCAGCGAATAATTATCGCAAGGGAATTACTTGAAATGAAAGTTTAACACATAAGCCCCGGCATTAATCCGGGGCTTGGTAAATTTTTGATTTAAAGTTTCCTCTATTTATATTTAAAACTAAACAAAAATTAAAAAGCCATTCGTTTTTTGTTGTGTCTATAAGAACTCGTTTTGCACCAAGCCCAACTGGATTTCTACACGTAGGTGGACTTAGAACCGCGCTTTATAATTATCTTTTTGCTAAAAAACATAATGGCCAATTCATACTTCGCATAGAAGATACAGACCAAACCCGCATTATTCCAGGGGCTATCGACAATTTGATCGAAACACTACATTGGGCTGGAATTGAATTTGACGAAGGACCAAACAAAGGTGGACCTTATGGACCCTACATTCAATCCCAAAGATTGGAACTTTACCACAAACACGCCCAAGAACTCATCGAAAAAGGATATGCCTACTACTGCTTCTGCTCCCCGGAGCGACTTGAAAAAATGAGAGAAGAACAAATAAAATCAAAACAACAACCACGATACGACGGCACCTGTAGAAGGCTATCTCAAGAAGAAGTTAAAAAGAAACTCGCTGAGGGAGCACCTAAAACGATAAGAATGAAAATTCCCGAATGGGGCGAATTAACCTTCCACGATTTGATACGAGGTGATGTAACCATAAACTTTAAAACTTTAGATGACCAAATAATTTTAAAATCGGACGGATTCCCAACATACCATCTCGCCGTTGTCGTTGACGACCACTATATGAAAATCTCCCATGTAATTCGCGGTGAAGAATGGCTACCAAGCACACCCAAACATATTCTTCTTTACGAATATTTAAACTGGGAAAAACCACAATTTGCACATTTGCCTCTGCTTCTAAATCCTGACAGAACAAAATTAAGCAAACGCCAAGGTGATGTCGCAGTTGAAGATTATAGAGCCAAGGGTTATCTGCCCGAAGCAATCGTTAACTTCATCGCTTTACTTGGATGGAATCCCGGCGATGAAAGAGAATTCTTCAAGCTTGATGAACTGATAAACGAATTTTCACTTGAGAGAGTTAATAAAGCTGGTGCAATTTTCGACATAAAGAAACTTAACTGGATGAATTCACATTACATTAAAAATGCTGATCTTGATAGGATAACCCAACTTGCCATCCCATTTCTAAAAGAGAAAGGATATGATGTTTCAAACTTTCAAAAGGTAAAAATAATAGTTGAAGCCGTGAGAACTCATCTTGAATATCTTGCTCAAATTGTTGACTATGTTGACATCTTCTTTACAGAAACAATTGAAATTGAAAATGGTGAAGCGCGAGAGATTTTAAAACTTGACACAAGCAAAATCGTAATTGAGAAATTCATGCAAAAGTTACAGAACCTCGATAGCGAAATAGACAGAGAAAAGTTCAAACAACTGATGAAAGAAATTCAAAATGAAACAGATATAAAAGGTAAAAATCTCTTTATGCCAATAAGAGTTGCTCTCACAGGGAAAATTCACGGTCCGGAGCTTCCCCTTCTCATTGAATATTTTGGAAAGGAGAAAATAAAACAAAGGTTGGAGAGATTTATTAACTAATGGGAGCGCGTTTAAGATTTGTCGATGTGTTCCGTGGTCTTGCTATACTTTTAATGTTGCACGGACACACTGCTGATACCCTGCTAAATCCAGACGAGAAAGCAAGCCTTGCCTTTCAAATCTACACAATCTTCCGCGGTTTCACCGCTCCGATGTTCCTATTCATATCTGGATTTGCATTCGCTATAACGACAATGAAATATGTCGAAGACTATTTAAAATTTTCACAAAAATTCCTAAAACGAATAAGAAAATTTCTCTTCATCACGCTACTTGGCTACTTTCTTCATCTCCCATACCTATCACTTAAAAAAATAATAAACGAGTCAAACTTTGAAACGTTTGCTATCCTGTTTTCCTCAGATGTTTTGCAAGTCATCGGAATCTCTCTGCTAATCCTCCAAATAAGTTTATTTTTGCTGAAAGATGCGTTTAAATTTGCACAATTATCACTCTACATGGGTATCTTTGCTTTTCTAATTTCGCCATTTTTATTTATGATTGACTTTGCAAAATTTCTCCCATTGTTCATATCTCAATATCTAAACACCTTCAATGGCTCCAAATTCCCCCTTTTCCCATGGATAGGCTTTATTCTGTTTGGAAATTATATCGGATACAAATTTATAAATGAGTCAAAACTTGGAAAATCCGAGGCTTTCTTGAATAAAATTTTTAAACTCTCGCTTTTTGCATTTCCATCTGCTCTTGCCTTAGAACTTATATATGAAAAATTGTTTAACCCAAATCAATTCCTTATCTACTCAAGTCCGTTCCTTTCCGCTTCACGCCTCTCGTTTGTAATTGCTTTGTTTTATTTGGTGATGAAAATTGAGAAAATAGTAAATTTGAAAGTCCACCCATTACAAAT
>JBKBWH010000134.1:0-5532 GCA_046289115.1 Candidatus Kryptonium sp. | reverse complement strand
GACCTAAGGGCGTTTTCAAGGAAATCCTTAACATTGTAATTGACGATAATTATGGAAAGATCAACTTTCATTTCTTTTCCTTCTGAAAAATTTTAAAATCCTCAAGAAGGCAAGTCTAATGACCATAAAAAACGCCTCAAGCACAATTCTTTTGCTCATCTTTGACACACCAGATCTTCTCTCAACAAAAATTATCGGATGCTCAACGACCCTTAAACCTTTATAATACGCTTTGACCGTTAACTCTATCTGAAAAGCATAACCGTTCGATCTTATTTTGTCGAGTTCAATCCTCTCAAGAACTTTCCTTGAGATACATTTAAATCCACTTGTTAAATCCTTAACTGGCACACCTGTCAATTTTCTCGCATAAAGATTTGCAAAATAACTCAATAAAACTCTTCTCATTGGCCAATTCATAACTGAGACCCCATGCGAATACCTCGAGCCGATAACAATATCGTAACTATCAAGCGCCCCTTTAAGTAAATTGGGTATCTCCTTTGGATCATGTGAAAGATCTGCATCCATTTCAAAGACAAAATCATACCCTTCTTTCAATGCGAATCTAAACCCCTCAACATAAGCCGTCCCAAGGCCAAGTTTACCCGGCCTTTCAATCAAATGAACTTTCCCCTCAAACTTTTTCTTAAGTTCCTTAACGACATCAGCCGTTCCATCAGGCGAATTATCATCAACGACAAGAACATCGATCTTAATAGAAGATGGGACAAAAACTTCCTGCTTCAATATCTCTGGAATTAATTCTCTTATATTTTCTGCTTCATTATAAGTTGGGATGATAACGAGAGCACGCATGGATGATTATCCGTTATCTTTTAAAAAATTCCTTTACTGACTCAATCACATAATTAATTTCTTCATCCCTTAACTCAGGGAACATCGGGAGAGAAAGAACTTCCCTTGAACACTGTTCCGAGATCGGGAAATCACCTTGTTTATACCCAAGGTATGCAAACGCCTTTTGAAGGTGAAGCGGAATTGGGTAATGAACAGCAGTTTGAATTCCTTTCTCTTTCAAAAATTGAGCAAGTTCATCACGTCTTCTTGTCCTTATTGTATACTGATGGTAAATATGTTTATTGTGTACCTCTGAATATGGAATGACGACATCATCAATATCTTTAAATGCATCGTTATACTTTTCTGCTATTTCAATTCTCTTGGCATTCCAAGAATCAAGATATTTCAGTTTTACAAGAAGTATGCTTGCCTGCAAAGTATCAAGCCGACTATTAACGCCAAGGATTTCGTGATTATATCTTACCTTCGACCCGTGAACCCTTATCATTCTTATTCTTTCAGCAAGTTCATCATTGTTTGTCACAATCATCCCAGCATCTCCAAAAGCACCAAGATTTTTAGTTGGGAAAAAACTTATACATGCGATATCTCCGAAAGTGCACACCTTTTTACCTTTATATTCAGAACCTAACGCCTGCGCTGAATCTTCAATTACATAAAGATTATATCTTCTTGCAATATCAAGAATTTTGTCCATCTCCGCAGGTTGTCCGTAAAGATGAACAGGTATAATTGCCTTCGTTTTCTCAGTTATCTTTTCTTCAATCAAATCCGGATTTATGTTATATGTTTTTTCATCAATATCAACATAAACGGGTTTTCCACCAAGCAAAACGATCGTTTCTGCGGTTGCAACAAATGTGAAAGGTGTCGTTATCACCTCTTCACCAGGCTTTAGACCAATCGCCATTAAAGCAATTTGAAGAGCATCCGTCCCAGATGCAACACCGATAGCGTGCTTAACCCCAAGATATTGAGCAACTTTATTCTCAAATTCGCTCACCTCATCACCGAGTATGAAACTACCCTTACTTAAAACCTTTTGAATGGCGGAATCGATTTCCTCTTTCAAGTTCATATACTGTCTAACAGGTGTAAAAATTGGAACTTCCATAGAGATTTCTCCTTTTTAAGTTTGCCCTTTTCCCGAAAGCACATGCAAAATTGTATAAGCGATAATTTTCAAATCCATTCGAAGCGACATGTTCTCAATGTAAAATAAATCATACTGCAACTTCTTTTTAACATCCTCGATTGACTCATCATACTTATATTTAATCTGAGCCCATCCAGTTATTCCAGGTTTGACCTTCAATCTGCGCTTGTAGAGCGGTATTTTTTCCGAAAGTTCCTTGACAAACATAGGTCTTTCAGGCCTTGGACCTACTAAACTCATATCTCCCTTTAAAACATTGAAAAATTGTGGCACCTCATCAAGATGCAATTTTCTCAATATTCTCCCTACACGCGTCACCCTTGGATCATTTTTCATTGCCCATGTTGGACCAGTAATAGCTTCAGCGTTTTCAAACATCGAACGAAACTTGTACAATGTAAAAATTTTCCCATCTTTACCAACCCTTTCCTGCTTGTAAATCACCGGACCCTTTGAATCTATTTTTATTAAAATCGCTATCAAAATCCATATCGGCAATCCAACCAAAAGAATTACCAACGAAATAGCTATGTCGATCAACCTTTTAACAACTTTTTCCCAAGGTTTCATCAATTCAGGCATGATTTCAATAAGTGGAAAGCCGTAAATCTGATTCGTTCGAGCCTGCCCACTTATCGCATCGTAAAGATCAGGGACAATCTTAAATCCGACATCTTCATCACATCTCCCAATCACTTCAAGAAGTTTTTCATGTTCAAACGAATCAAGTGCAAAAATTATTTCTTTTATATCATATTCCCTTACGATATCATTGATTTTTTCAACTGACCCGAGCACCTTAACACCTTTATATTCACCACCCTTTCGTTTATCAGTTCTAATGAATCCAACGACTTTGTACCCAAGCGCCGGATATTTTTCTAAAAGGTCAAAAATTTCTTTCCCCTTTTCATTAAACCCAACGATTAATGTATTTCTTAATCCAATACCTTTCTCGAGCAATTTCCTCTGTAAGGTTCTCACAGCAATACGTCCTGCAGGTATGAAAAACATCATCAGAAACCAATAAATCAAAATCAATACTCTTGAGTTTGCCGGCGAATTAGTTGAAATATCATCAATGAAAATGGCGAAGAAAAGAACAAACACCCCAAATGTAACTGCTTTCAAAATAGTGATAACCTCGTCAAGCCTTGACTTGGCATACCACGGCTGGTATAAGCCAAATAACCAGAACACGATAAGCCAGTAAGCCGTAATGATTAGCATTGGAGCAAAAAATTCGGGTCTTACATAATAAGAAAATAAACCACTCTCAACCCGAATCAAATAGTAAACATACCATATCAAAAATAACATTAAGATGTCAACGGAAATTATAAGTAATCTTTCAACTGTTTTTGACATCTTCGACAGCCTCTTTTAATTTCAACAATTCCCGATACACTTCCACAGTTTTCGAAAGCATCTTATCAAGAGTAAAATCTTTCATTGCTTTTTCTTTTCCAGCCTTGCCCATTTCTTTACGAAGAGTTTCGTTTTCAATTAAAATCCACAAGGCAAACTATCGCCATCGCTTCCCGCTCACCTAATAGACTAAAAGCTGGAAACAAGGTGATAACCAAATTAGCAGGAATTATCCACAATCTTTGAACCGCTTCAAATGGAGCGGTGTAATAAGCCAAAACCCCAATTGATAAAATTACACAGATCAAAAATCTATCAATGTAAGTCAAAATTGGATTACCGATATTCACCACGGTAATCCAACCACCGAAAGAAAATATTCTCGACAAAAGTTTTAAATATAATTTATTTTTCAGCGCTGGGCAAATTTTAAAATTAAGGATGAAAAGAGTTTTGAAGAATTTGGTCAATAAAATTAAAAAATGTATTTTACAAATTAACTTTCTTATAGAAGAATCAAAAGTTAAATGATCTTTTTGCATCCGAGTGGAGATTAAGATATCCTGTAAATATGTGCAACCCTTTGAGCAAAATTATAAGCCTTCAAGTCAAGCGAATTTAAAAATTGCTTCCTGTTAAGCAATGATTCATTTGTAAACGAAATTATAACAGATAAAACCAACGCGGATACGAAGGCTGCTAAAACGATCAATGTTCTAAATGGTCGCGCCTTCTTCTCTGGTGGAACAGCATAATCAAGAACTTGGACAACCGGAACATTTTTCTGTTCCTCAATTTTTGCCTGCTCATACAATGGAACGATAAACTCGAAAAGTTTATTCTGAATCTCGTAATCACGATAAAGTCGAAGATATTGTAAACCCAACTCAGGAACGTCTTTAAAAGGCATAAATAAACTCATATCGTTTTTAGATTTTTCACTACCTTCTTTCATCTGGTTTAATCTTTTTCTCATTTCCTCAATCTGAATCATTGCACTTTTAACTTCAGGAGCATCTTCCCCAAACCGCCTCTGCAAAATTCCAAGTTTAACTTCCTCGGCTATTATCTGAGCCTCAAGTTCAGCTGCTGCTTGAACGGCAGCTTTTGTTTGTTCCGGCAAATAATAAATTCCATACCTTTGCTGGAACTTTTTAAGCGTATCTTCAGCAGCTTTAAGATCCGCAATGTTGTGTAAGTAACGTCGCTCTATCACGATTCTATTATTCCTCGCCTCTTCAGTGCTAAGTTTTATATTTATCTCATTTAAAACATCAACAAAATAATTAGCCATATCAGATGCCCTTTGACGATCTCTATCATAGACATTTATTATCAAAATTCCGCTCTTATCAACTCTAAAGTCAGTGTTACCCCTCAACTTTTTCACCGCTTTTTCCATCGATGAATCTTTTATCCCGTAGATCTTGATAAGATCAAATTTTTCCACCACTTTTTCCATCGCAGTTCTGCTGTTTAAAATCGCAAGATATGTAAAGAGCGGAGCTTGTCCTCCAGCTAATCCCCCCAAAAGAGGCGCGAACCCACGAATTGATTGACCCAAAGCCCCAAGCCCACCAAAGATGTCAGTTTTTCTTGGAGCGACTACCGTTGCGGTTGCTTTGTATTGCACCGGCAATAGGAAAGCAACAACGGCTGCAATTAACGCAACTATGAAAGTATTTATAACAATAAATCTTGTCCACTTGTAAAGAACATAGAAATAATCCCAAATTTCCATTTCTGCTTGCTTCCCGTCGGTTCTTTCAGTGTGACCTTTGTTCATTATCCTAAACTTTTTCCACTTTTAATTTTTGAAAAAACTTAAAAAAATAAAGATAAATAAGCAAGTTTCAGACAAACGAGTTTTATTCGTGCCCGGGGCGGGATTCGAACCCGCACGGGCTTTAAGCCCACTACACCCTGAATGTAGCGCGTCTCCCAATTCCGCCACCCGGGCGAGATTTGAAATTAATTTAAAAATTTAAAATCTAAACACAAAAATTCAATTCCCCTTGATGGTTTTGAAAACAAGCGGGACAGAAACAAAAGCAATGAATCCACTTAAAGTTATTCATAAAAGGGATCGGAATTATCAGTTTACCTTTCTTCGTTCGCTTCTCGCACCTCCTACATCGATGAATCTTTGAAAGAGTTAAAGTAACAAGGTATTGGAAACATAC
>JBKBWH010000133.1:0-5584 GCA_046289115.1 Candidatus Kryptonium sp. | reverse complement strand
TAATTGAAGCATTTAAACTCTGCGCGCTTAAAGTAGCTCATCTTGGCGTTGTCTTAGATGAAAGCGATAAAATCGTCGGTGCATTCTTTGGCGATGTGATTCAATCGCATAAAGCGGGCGCAGATTTTGTAAAGAAATTTTTTACAATACCAGTTGACAAAAAATTTGATTTCGTAATTTCAAGCGCCGGCGGATTCCCGAAGGATGTCAACTTCATCCAAGCACATAAATCAATCCATCATTCGCATTATATTTTAAAAGAAGGCGGTTATTTATTTTCGTTCATTGAATGTAGAGATGGGATTGGCTCAAAAACTTTCCTTGATTGGTTCAAGTTTAAAAATCCTGATGAAATGAAAAAACATTTACTTGAAAATTACTCAATGAATGGACACACAGCTTTATCGTTGCAAAATAAATTAAAAATCTGTAATATAGTTGTAAAGTGTGAACTAAAGAGTGATTTGCTCGAAATGATGGGATTGAACTCGCTCGACAATTTTGACAAGTTAAAAAAACTTGCTGGCTCAATAGCTGTGTTAACCAATGCTTCAGTTTATTTACCAATTTATCAAGGGGCTCTATGACGCAAGAGATCACTAAACTTTTAAAGCAAAACAAATTATTAGCTGATGTCGGCGAAGATTTGATAAACGAAATCGCACAAAATTTATTTATTGAAACTTTTAAACCAGGGGATATAATCATTCACGAAGGCGAACCGGGGGATAAAGTTTGTTTGATTGCGAAAGGAAGAGTAAAAGTTGTAAAACTTGCTGATTTAGCAGGAAAAGTTTTAATAGAGTTGACAGATTCTGATTTCTTCGGTGAAATGGCTTTGATAGATTTACATCCTCGTTCAGCAAGCGTTGTGGCTTTAACGGATTGTGAAATCCTATCAATCCCTGGAGATTACTTTGAAAAACTTATCCACACACATCCACAAATTCTGATCAACATCGCAAAGACATTAAGTGAAAGATTAAGGACAACGAACGAAAAAATTTTGAGAGATTTCATTGAATATGAAAAGGAGGTCACTGAGCAAATAAATAGATTGCATTATTTAATCGAAATAACAAAGCGTGTTAACTCAACCATAGACCTTGATGAACTTTTAAAAATCATACTTGAGATCGCCCTTGAAATTACAAATGCCGATAGAGGGACAGTTTATCTTGTTGATAAAGTAAAAGGTGAAATTTGGTCAAAGGCTCTTGAGGGGAGTGAAATTACTGAGATTCGTTTGCCCATAGGAAAAGGTATCGCTGGGTATGTAGCTCAAACTGGGGAAACATTAAACATTAGGGACGCTTACCAAGATCCAAGGTTTAACCCCGAAATTGACCGCAAAACAGGTTATATAACCAAAACGATATTATGCATGCCAATAAAGGATAAGAACAATGAGATAGTTGGAGTTTTCCAGTTAATAAACAAAAAAGATGGATTCTTTACGAAGAAAGATGAAGAAATGTTAAATGCCCTTTCAATTCACGCATCAATTGCAATTCAAAACGCAAGGATGGCACAAGAACTTGTAAATAACGAACGACTCGCCGTGGTTGGAAAAATGGCAAGTTCAATCATACACGATATAAAAAATCCGATGACGACGATAAAAGCATACGCTCAAGTTTTAAGGAAAAAACTTGGCGAAAGCGAGGCGACTAAACTCGTAGACGAAGTTATAAAGCAAATTGACCGACTTGTAAATATGGCTCAAGAAATCCTTGATTTTTCACGAGGTGTTACGAGTGTAAACTTTTTAAAGGTAAAACTTAGCGATTTCATCAATGGTGTAACCGCATTTCTTTTCGAAGATTTTAGAAAAAATAACATTGAAATTGAAAAACAAATTGAGTTTGATGGAGAAGTTGAAATTGACATTGATAAAATGACGCGTGTCTTTTTTAACATCGCTCTCAATTCAAAAGATGCGATGCCGGAAGGTGGAAAATTTATCATAAAAACATGGCAAAAGGACGATTGCTTCTTCATACAGTTTACAGACACAGGAAAAGGAATACCCGAAGAAGTAAAAAAGAAACTATTTGAACCTTTCGTCACATACGGTAAAAAGCACGGCACAGGACTCGGAATGGCGATAACGAAAAAAATCGTAATTGAACATAAAGGTGAGATCTTTGTTGAAAGTGAACTCGGTAAAGGAACGACGATAACTATTCAACTTCCAATATCTCAACAAAAATAAAATAATTGAGAAAATAATGTTTGATAAAATTTTCTTTCTCTTAATCATAGCGATGATTTTATCAATTATTTTTACAATTCTGGCATTCGCTCGGGAGAAGAAGCTAAGCATCGAGATACAAATGATAAAATTAAAGAGTGGGGATGAAGATGTTCCAGCTTTCTTAGCCGTCCCCAAAATTGAGGGTAAGTTCCCAGCAATAGTGTTAATTCATGAATGGTGGGGATTGACGGATTGGGAAAAGGAAAACGCAATAAGGTTTGCAAGTAAAGGATACATCGCCATAGCTGTCGATCTTTACCGCGAAAAACTTGCCAAAACTCCAGAGGAAGCGCGAACTTATATGCAATCGCTATCTACGGATGTTGTCGTAAGAGACATAAAATCAGCCGTTGAATACTTGAAATCAAGAAATGATGTTCAACCCGATAAAATTGGAATAATTGGTTGGTGTATGGGTGGCGGATTTGCTCTGAGAAGCTTAATTGAAATTCCCGATTTTTCAGCTGGGGTTATCTGCTACGGTCGCCTCGTTGAAGATGAGAAACAACTTGAAAAAATTAACGCACCAATCCTTGGAATCTTTGCTGAGAAAGACAGAGGAATCCCGCCTGAGACGGTGAAAAAATTTAAAGAAAAAATGAAAAAGCTGGGGAAAAAGATAGAAGTTAAAATCTATCCAGATGTTAACCACGCCTTTATGAACCCAAACAATAAAAATAATTACGATGAGATAACAACTAAAAACGCATGGGATTTGATCGATAAATTCTTCAAAAAGAATCTATCCAAAAAATAACGCATCAATCTTGAAGCAACTCATCTATGAGCAGATCAATATAATTTACCCTTTCACTTACCACATTCCAATGTTTTATGAAAACAGAGCGAAGCGTTACGAGCGATTCATCATCAAGTTCAAACTTCGGATTGAGCCTCCCAGCGGTTGGTTTATCAACGACAAATTTAGAAAGTATAAATTTCGCACCGGGGTTCTCTATTGAAAGTCGGTTGTAAATTTTAAGCGTACTTTCATTTATCATGCTCAATTTAAAATTCCCATCATGCTTGTAAAAACAAAATATATCAAGGTCAGGTTGAGTTAACGGTGAAAACCCATTGAGATCTTTTATTTTTTCATAAAGGTAATTTGCTGATTTTAAAGTTTGCGTTAAAATTTTTCCAAACCCATTTTTATTAAGTGGAATAACCTTATGCGTAAGCCACACAGCCCCGGCTGATGCCCCCGGTCTTGAACCCTCAAGCTGAAACATCCCGATGTTAGGTTTATCCTTTTTGTGATATGTGTAAGGGGATGTGTTAAGTATAACTTGCCTTAAATTCTCATCCTTATACAAAACTCCGCCTGCACCATACATTACAAGCCCATGCTTATGCGGATCTATTGTCAATGAGTCCACCTCTGGAATTGCGAGAAGATTATCGTAGACAAATTTTTTCAATGGGGCTTCAACATTTGAGAAATCAATTACCTTACTATGTTCATCAATTATCAACGCCCGCATATAACCACCATAAGCTGCATCAATGTGAAGATGAAAATCATACTTCTCTTTTAATTTTAAAATCTCGGTAATTGGGTCAACAGCACCAACTCCCGTCGTCCCAAAATTTGCCATCACAAACATCACATTATTTTTCCTCAATACATCTTCAAGTTGATTTAAATCAATTCTATAATTTTCATCCACATCAATCTCAACAAAGTCAACTTTTAAAATTGAGCAAATTCTTCTCCACGAATAATGCGAACCCTTTGAAAAGACAGCAATTCCATTTCCTCTAAAGTCTCTCACCGCCCACAAAGCTTCAAGGTTCGCAAGCGATCCACCGCTTGTCAAATGTCCCCACCCATCTTCAAAGCCGACGAGATTTAAAAGCTCATCAACAACCTCCATCTCCATCTCGGTCGTCACAGGTCCACCCTCATACGCGTGATTGTTTGGATTTGTAAGCATAGTTGCAAAATAAGCAAGAAGCGCCGGAATTGATGGATCTTTAAGCATTTGCGCGGAATACCGAGGGTGAAAATACGGGAGATTTTTTTCAAGCCGTTTTAAAAACTCATCAAAAATTTTTTCAAGTTTTTCTGATTCAACTTTATAAATTTCGGATTCAAAAAAATTTTCTGGATAAATTGTCCCGTCATCAAAGAAATTTTCACGCCACTTTTTGTTCCATTCAATCGCCAGGTCAATAAGCCTCTTGAAAAGTTCCGTATTCTCCCCTTTTGGACCGAGAAAGTATGTAAACAATATCTCCATTTTCGGTTCGCCGTTTCTTTTAGATTCAAACTTTTTGGAAATATAAACAAATTCCCTTAAAAAAGCTTGATCAATCGATTTTTTTGATTTATCTTTATAAAAAATCAAAACATCGCTATGCAAAGATTTGCCCGTTTCGCGTTAACACTAATTTTCAGCTTAACGCAAATTTATTCTCAAGCCAAATTTGATTCAATTTCCGCTTGGAACTTCAACAAGATTTTAACTTCAGAAAAATTTCAAGGACGTAAATCAGGAACGCCGGGCGGTGAAAGGGCAAGCGAATGGATAGCGGAAAAATTTAAAGAATTCGGGCTAAAACCGTTCGGGGATAATGGGACATATTTTCAAAACTTCAAAATCCTTGCCACACAAGATAAAGTCACAAAGTTAACATTATTAAACGGCAGAAAAGGTAAGACTCGATATTCCCTTGGGGACGATTTCACAATTTTAACAAACAGCGGAAGTGGAAAGGTAAAGGCTAAAGTTGTTTTCGCTGGGTATGGAATTTCAGCACCGGAAAAAGGCAGGGATGATTATGAGAATATCGATGTTAAAGGTAAAATAGTGCTTGTACTTGCCGGGACCCCGAACGACGAAGAGGAGAAATTTGAAATTGAAGGTTCAAGGGGATACAAAATCAAAAAAGCCTTTGAAAAAGGAGCATCAGCAGTTTTATATGTTCAAGGTGACAGACCAATAAGAGGCGGAGCAATTACAGAAGAATATTACACACCCGAATTGCCTGCACTGTGGATCGGAAGAAAAATCGTTGACGATATCTTTTATAACACAGGGATAAGTTTTGACGCCTTGAAAAGTGAAATAAACTTTAAAACAAAATCCTTCGAAATTGACAAAATCTTTGAAATAGAAACGAGAGTAGAAAAACTTGACGGATGGACAAGAAATGTCGTCGGATTAATCCCTGGAAGCGATGAAAACTTAAAAGATGAATATATAATCGTTGGAGCACATATGGACCATAACGGGATTGACGCAGAGGGATTTATGTATCCGGGAGCCGATGATAATGCCTCAGGGACATGCCTTGTTATGGAACTCGCACGAAGCATGATGA
>JBKBWH010000132.1:0-5627 GCA_046289115.1 Candidatus Kryptonium sp. | reverse complement strand
TGGTTTCCCTTCCCTTTCCCACCTCATTCTTAACTTTTCAAGTTCGAACTGCATCTTTAAAGCACAAAGACAAGCCCTCAGAGCGTGGTCTTCGTAATGAATAGGAGCACCCCAAAAAGCAACAAGAGCATCACCAATGTATTTATCAAGCGTCCCCCCATACTTGAAAATGATCTTCGTCATCACTTCAAAATATTCATTCAAAAGATTAAAAATAAATTCTGGAGGGTATGCCTCACTTATCGTTGTGAAATTCCAAAGATCGGTAAACAAAACCGTCATCTCCCTCTTTTCACCACCGAGACGAACAAGATGCGGATTTGAAATAAGTTGATTCACAACCGATGGGTGAACATAATAGCTAAATATCGTTTTAATGACTTTCTTTTGTTTCCTTTCGGTTAAATATTGGTAAACGACCGAACCAAGATAAGAGACAAAACCACCAAGGATTGGAGATACCGCCGGAAGGATAAAATTATTTTTAAATGCAAGCATGGTAAGATAAGACCATAAAGCGAAAAGCAAAATCAAACTTAATACTACTAAAATTTCGACTACAAACTCTGGGCGAATCTTCAAATGTCTTACACCGACGGTGAGCATAAAACTTAAAAAAGAAAACACGAAGATTATCAGAAATGAAACAGCTTCAGATGTTCGCCTTATAAATTTTTGTTCAAGGACAGTTGCAACTGCGTTTGCGTGAATTTCAACACCATACATCAAATTGCTCTCATCCTTCATAAATGGGCTCGGCAGTAAATCACCAAGTTCACCCTTAAACTCAGGGACGGCGCTTCCAATGATCACAATTTTATCTTTGAAAACCTCGTCATGCAAAAGTCCAAACTCAGGATCATCAAATGTGTTTATGTCACCGTATTTGATCTCATCATTTGTCTTGAAATCTTTATCATCGATAACATCAATAAAACTTATGTATTTGAAAGTGCCCGCAGGTCCTGCAAAGTTTATAAGCCAAGTTTTATCATCAAACTTGGGAATTTTTAAATCCCCAATCTTAAAATAGCCATTTTCAAATGGAGTTCTTGGTGGCAAATCATAAACCGAATCTATCGTCAATCCATAATACAAGAGCAAGATAGCAAGCCCAAAACTCGGAAAAATGGTATCTCCAGCTGCGAATACAGGAACATATCTTCTGCAAACGCCATCATAATCACGCAAAACTTCAACAATTCCAGGATGTGAACCTTTGGTCCCGATGAAAATATTCCTTAAAAAGTTTTTTGCTTCAATTACCTTACTTTTGAAAGTAATTCCTTTTATTTCGCGACCCGCAAGAACAACATTTCCTGCTTCTTCTATCGCTCTTTTAAGATCATCATCCCATTCGGGATTTTTATCTGGTGAGTCAAAATTGATATCAAAAGCTATAACGCTCGCCCCCGCTTTCTTTAAATTTCTCAACAACCTTGAGTAATAACTTCTCGGCCATGGCCACCTATGAGGTGCTCGATCAAGTGAAGACTCGTCGATGGCGACAATTATTATCTTCGATGAATCAGCAAACTTATCCACAATCCCCCTATGATTAAAGCGCAAATCTATCGTCTTTAACTCAATCCCTTTTAAAGCTGGAATATATTCACCAACAAAGAAAGAAATAAGGGCACTTACAAACGCAATAAATAGCGAAACTTTTAAAATTTCATGTTTAACTTTCTTATCCATCGCCTAAAAACTTATCTTATAAGTCAAATACGCCACAACATCAATATAGCTGTAAAACAGCAGATTGCAGTTAAAATTCAAACTTTGATTTCTCGCAATCTCATAAGACCCGCCAAAATAGATGTAAAGTCGCTTTAGATCCCCAAAACTTGGCGCTAAATTACCCCACACGCGCATCTTTCCAACGCTATAATCAGCACCGGCTCCGAAAGAAATGTAATTAAATTTCTCCTCAACGGTTCCCGTAAATCTCCCCGCTGTATCAAAAACAGCTTTCTTAAACTTCGAATTATTAAAAGCTAAAAGAAAATTGCCCCGAAGATTTTCCCTCAAATCGGAATAAAGCGAAAAAACAAAAGCTGTATTATTAAAATCAGAATTCAAAACGGTTTTATCATCAGAGCCAGTCAAAGAAAATGTAAAACTTACGCGATTCCTAAATATGTATTCAAAATTATAGCTAACATCAAAACTTAACTTCCTCACAACCACATCTAACGCCTTAAGCGTATCAAGGTATGATAAACCATTATCACTCGTTGATTGTGAATATGTCACGGATAAGTTTGGTAGGTTCACAAGTGGCGAATACATCCCTGAAACTTCCCAATTTATGAACTTGGTCGTATAATCACGCTGCTTTTTCGTGTTATCATTTAAATTCTCATACCTAAAAGTCAAAAACACTTGATTTCTTAACAATCTTAATCTATCAAAAATTTTGAAGCCTTGAATATCTTGTCTCAAATAAGGTTGACCGAACGATAAATACTCGTTCCCGTGAAAGATGTAATCAAACTTGAAAAAGTTTCCAAAGTAGTTCAAATTTAAACCCGCTTCATAGGCAACTGAGGAAAAACCAAGTGGGTTTATCGGAATTATATACTGGTTTAGTGGAACAAACTTCTCAATCAAAGGGCGGTATTTCTTCAAGTTGTCCCTTAAGTCTGGCGTATCTTTAAAAAGCGAATCTATATCCTCGTCTGTCCAACTTCTTGCTTTCAAATTTTCATTTCTCACACTTAAGGCAGCCTGTGCTCTTATCTCCGTTTTTCCACCATCAAACGAAAGTAAAAGATTCGAACCTAACACAACATTTTTTTGCGGATTACCCCCAAACCTTATTGATGTCTTATCATCTTCCGAGACAAGATAAGTGAAGCCAAGCTCGAAATTTTTCCTAAATTTAATAGATGGCTTAACAGCAAAAAGATTCCTTTTGTAAACCCCATAACTAAAGACCTGAACTTTCCCAGTTGTAGTATCATAAATGCTATTTTGAGGAAGCACCCCAGTTAAACTATCAATTTGAATTTCCCTTAACAAAGAACCTTCAATCCCTCTTTTTGTTTCACCATTTACAGCTTCGATCTGGAAGTATTTCAGATCAAGTTTTCCATAAAATCCCCTAATCCTATATCCACTTAACACAAGGGGCGAAAAACTTGGGTAAACATCACCAAATCCAACTTTAACCCAATCAGATAAATTGCCCTCGATTAAAAATCTGTGTTGCGGCTGAATATTCGAGCGCTCCTCGCTCGTCAAATACAAATTTGTGTTAAGATTTAAAAACCTATAACTACTGTTAAAATTTCCCCTGCCACGAACATAGAAGTTACCCCGATTTCTAACTGATTCTTGCCTTAGTTCAAGTTCAAAATTAGCACCATAATTAATTCCCCTTTCTCTTCGCGCAATTTCAACCGGTGTCAAAACATAAAAATCCCATGAAGTTTGCGTAATTACCTTGCCAAGCGTATCTTTTAAAATTATTGCAACTTTATGCTTGCCAGGCTTAACCTGTAGATTTGCGTTCTCAGGGACAAAAGTAATAAGTTCAGCAGAGATCATCGCCCATTTTGTAACATCAACATTATCAAATAAAATCTGTGTTTTTTCAGGATCAAAATTTTCAACTTCTATAAGTGAGGCGGATATAATTACTTCCTCCGGTCGAACAGTTGCGCCTTTATCAGGGCTTAAAATTATAATTGCCCCTGCTCCTTCTGCAGCTAAAATCGGAATCTGCATTAATTCATAAGGGGTTTCCCCAGGGAAATAGCTTATCTTACGATTTTTATCTATAACCTCAAAAAATATTTCAAGCATTGGAGATTTTACATTTTCCCCAGGTATTGTAACCACGACGATATTTTCGCGAGACAAGGGAATTTCAATTTGATTTAACTTGTCATCTCTTGTTGACTTATAAAACAACTTTACCCTGGATAGTTCAGCTACATTTGCAAATTCAACTCTAAGTTTTAAATCTTTTCCTTCCGTCCCTCTCTGAATCGGGATAACACTTAAAATATGTCTTGTTTGAGCGGGGGAAATTGTTAAAAATAGAAAAATCAGTGTAAACGCACCAATTATTTTGTTCACTTTGTTATTTTTCTTTTATCTTAATTTTAATTTCTTTTCCTTCCCCCGTTTTACCTCTTATCTCAATTTCTCTTTTCTCGATCGCTTTTCTTATTTCTTCAGATTTTCTTTTCTCAGACTCAGTCATTAAGCGCGTAGTTATCTCTCCATCCTTAGTTGATATTCCAACTTCCCCCGCTTTTACAGTTCTACTTAAATTTGAAATTTTATTAAAGAAATCAACCTCGCCTTCTCTTACCATCAAAGTATCTGCGTCAGTCCTTGAAAACAAAACCCCTTCAGTTCCCCTTATCGTTGCCACGGATAAAGGTGTTGTAAATTCAAATTTACCTTTTACTTTTGTGACCTTAAAATCAACACCCCCATTTTCGATGTTAACCTTCCTTGAATAATTCCCTTTCGGATTTTCACCAACAACTTCAAGCGTCGTATTTTCATCAACTCTAAGAAAACTGCCATCTAAAAATTTGATGAGAAGAAAAGATTTACTCTCAGTTTTAACAAGTGTTCCAGATTCAAGCCCCATTCCTTTTTGTGTTGGATTCCACTTGTCAACTTTCGGCGGTTTGTGATATGCTTTGTTCTTGACAAGTTGAACAACAGCTATGGTTGGGGCATAATTTATAAAACCAAGAAATAAAAGAGCAAAAGCCCCAATTAAACCGAGTTTTAAAATTTCTTTCCTCATCTCTATAATTCAATTTTATTTTTCTTCAATTGATATTACCTCATATTTGTCCTTGTCTACCAAAAGTCTAAGAACCTCCTCAATTTCGGATGGAGTCGCTGGTCTCCCATCAATTAAAATAACAAAATCGGATACAATACTATTTAATAAAGCAGCGATCTCACTATTTCCACTTTGATTTAAAGTTCTAATTAAATTTTCAAGATTTCGTTTTTGTTCGGGCGTGAGATTTGGGGTCACTCGGCTCGGCAATGGTACACCAAGTTTAACATCAAAACTCCATATCTCACTTCTGACTTCCTCAGTTCCACGACTACCCTGAAGATACGATTTAACATACCAGAAATATGTCTTCCCATCTTCAAGTGGTAAAGCTTCTTGTGGATATTGAATCTGCGTTTCAGTTGTTTTATACTTCCACCTCAAATTTTTATCGCCTGATACAACTTCTTCAGGTGTTGTTTGATTCGGAAGCTTCTCATAAACAAAAATTTCAAACTCTTTAAAATATGGAGCGATCCATTTAAAAATTGGAAATTGCGTTCGAACTTCACTTTGATAAGATGGTGAAACAAGGTCAATCCTTGACGGATTCACTACCTCATAAACTTTTTCCCAGGTGTCTAAAACCGAGGTTTCAGATTCATTTAAAAGTCGAATTACAAACCTATACCTTCCCGCTGGCAACCTCCCCGTTGATTGAGCTAATTCCTTTATTCTTTTTATTTTTTCTGCTATTTTTACTTTTTTTATTCGCACTGCTGGCATTAGTCTTCTTTTGGCAATTTTTCTTTATCTTCTTATTAAAAGAAATTATAAATTTTTAATAATTGCCTTGGCAATATTTCTGATT
>JBKBWH010000131.1:0-5657 GCA_046289115.1 Candidatus Kryptonium sp. | reverse complement strand
GGTATAATAACATTAACTCACACAAAAAGACGGCGTAATAGCGACGCAATGCGTTACGCAGTATAACTGCGGTTATACTACATTGGGAATAATATGCAATATTGACTGAACTGGCTTCTTTATTTTTTCTTGTTTTTTATTTTCGTTCTATTAGTTCTGACATACTTTTACTTTGAAAAAATTGGCACAGCGCTTGCTCCAATTGTAAAAGAAATATTGCAAAAGTAGCAATGAACTATAAAACGCAGGTTGAGTCTATAAAATCAATGCGTGATCTTGCAATTGAACTTGGTTTGACATCCGAGGAGTATGACAGGATAATTGAGCTTATTGGGAGGGAGCCTACATTTGAAGAGCTTGGGATGTTCAGCGTGATGTGGAGCGAACATTGTAGTTATAAAAACTCAATTGCAGTTTTAAAAACTTTGCCAAGAAGCGGCGGTAGGTTGCTCGTCTCAGCGGGTGAAGAAAACGCTGGGCTTGTCGACATAGGCGATGGGTTTGCGGTGGCTTTTAAAATTGAATCACATAATCATCCGTCCGCAATCGAACCATATCAGGGAGCTGCAACTGGTGTTGGGGGAATTTTGAGAGATATTTTTACAATGGGTGCAAGACCAATTGCTATTCTTGATTCTTTAAGGTTTGGGGAGCTGACGGAGCCAAGGGTTAAATACCTTTTCAATGGTGTTGTGAGAGGCATCGCTGATTATGGAAATAGCTTTGGATGCCCGACGGTTGCTGGCGAAGTTTATTTCGATAAAAGTTATACTCAAAATCCGCTTGTTAACGCAATGGCAGTTGGAATTGTAAAACATGATGAAATTGTTCGCGCAATTGCAAAGGGGGAAGGAAATCCCGTTTTAATAGTTGGTTCAAGCACGGGAAGGGATGGAATTCACGGGGCAACATTTGCTTCTGAGGAGATAAGTGAGGAGTCGGAATCAAAAAGACCATCTGTTCAAGTTGGGGATCCATTTGCTGAGAAACTTCTTCTTGAGGCAACGCTTGAGGCGATAAAGACAGGCTATGTTGTGGGGATTCAAGATATGGGTGCAGCTGGAATAACATGTTCTACAAGTGAGATGAGCGCTCGCGGGAAGAGCGGGATGGAAATAGATCTTGACCTTGTTCCAGTTCGAGAGGAGGGGATGAGCGCGTACGAAATTTTGCTTTCTGAATCACAAGAGCGAATGCTGATGGTGGTGAAGAAAGGATTTGAGGATAGGATAATTGAGATTTTTAGAAAATGGAACTTAAACGCAGTTGTTATAGGTTATGTCACAGATGATGGAATGCTGAAAATTAAAAAAGATGGAAAGTTAGTTGTGAACATCCCAGCTGATTCGCTTGTAGTTGGAGGTGGTGCACCTGTTTATCACAGGGAGTCTAAAGAGCCAGGATATTTAACTGAAATTAGAAAATTTAACCCTTATGAAATTCCAGAACCTGATGACTTAAACGAGGTGTTTTTAAAATTAATTTCTTCGCCAAATATCGCGAGCAAAGAATGGGTTTATCAACAATATGATACAATGGTGGGAACAAATACGGTTGTTTTACCGGGTGGAGATGCATCTGTTATAAGGATAAAGGGAACGAACAAAGCTATTTCAGTGAAAACTGATTGTAATGCAAGGTATGTTTATCTTAATCCTTATCGAGGTGCAATGATAGCAGTGGCTGAGTCGGCAAGAAATGTGGTTTGTACTGGTGCAGAGCCGGTTGCCATCACAAATTGTTTAAACTTTGGAAATCCATACAAACCCGAGATTTTTTGGCAGTTTAAAGAAGCTGTTCGTGGTATGGGAGATGCTTGCCGGTTTTTTAATACGCCTGTAACAGGTGGAAATGTTAGTTTTTATAATGAAAGTCCAGAAGGGGCAGTTTATCCAACGCCGGTTATTGGAATGCTTGGGATAATTGATGATTTGAAGTATATCACAACTGCGAATTTTAAATCACCCGGTGATTTGATAATTCTTCTTGGTAAAAATACCGATGAAATTGGTGGAAGCGAATATCTTGCGTGGATTTATGGCAAAGTTTTGGGCGATGCCCCGGGTATTGATCTCGAGCTTGAAAAACGCATTCAGCAAACTTGTCTTGAGGGGATAAGGCTTGGGTTGATAAAATCAGCTCACGATGTATCTGATGGCGGAATTGCGGTTGCACTTGCCGAATGTTGTATAATTGATAAGGAAAATCTTCTTGGCTGCAAAATTGAACTTAAAGATGATATTCGCCCAGATTTTCTGTTGTTTGGTGAGGGGCAGTCGAGGATAATAGTTACGATTGAGAAGGGAAGTTTAAAAAAGTTTGAAGAGATTTGCCTTAAAAATGAAATTCCTTATACTGTGATTGGTTTTGTAAGCGAGGAAAAGAGGATAAAAATCAACGATTGGATTGAGATTGATATTGAGAAGGTGGCTGATTTATATTATAACGCTATTAGACGAATTATGGAGGTTATATAAAAATTTGTGGGCCCTGGAGGACTCGAACCTCCGACCCGCTGATTATGAGTCAGCTGCTCTGACCAACTGAGCTAAGGGCCCTTTAGTCTGATATAAATTTAAAAAATTGGAACAAAAAAGTCAAGAAAAAATGGCTTCAAGATTGCGTTCTATAGATTGGGTTGGGGATAAAGTTAGATTTATTGATCAAACAAAGCTGCCAAATGATCTCGATCTGGTCGAAACTGATGATTATGAAGTTGTGGCTGATGCGATAAAAAAATTAAAGATTCGGGGTGCTCCTGCTATTGGCATAGCTGCTGGATTTGGGATTTATCTTGGTGTGAAGAATTTCGAAAGTGAAGATAAGAGAAATTTAGAAGTTATTTTTCAAAAAGTTTGCGAAGAGTTTGCTAAAACTAGACCGACCGCGGTAAATTTGTTCTGGGCAATTGAGAGGATGAAAAAAGTTTTTTATGAAAATTTACATCTTGAATTAGCTGAATTAAAGAAGAAATTGCTTGCCGAAGCCCTTGCAATTCAAAATGAAGACATTCAAATGTGTAAGCAAATAGGTTTACACGGTTCTAAGCTCATCCCAGATGAAGCAAGTATATTGACCCACTGCAATACAGGTTGGCTTGCAACCGGCGATTATGGAACTGCGCTTGGAATTATTTATACTGCTTTTGAACAGGGGAAAAAGATAAAAGTTTATGTTGATGAAACAAGACCACTTCTTCAAGGGGCACGACTTACGACATGGGAATTGATGCAAAGGGGAATTGAAACGATTTTAATAACTGATAATATGGCAGCTTATCTTATGAAACTTGGGAAAATTGATTGTGTAATTGTTGGTGCAGATAGGGTCGCTTTAAATGGTGATACCGCCAATAAAATTGGAACTTATAACCTTGCAATAATTTCAAAGTATCATAATATACCGTTCTATGTAGCTTGCCCGACATCGTCAATTGATTTTAATATAAAAACTGGAGATGAAATTCCAATTGAAGAGAGAGGCTCGGAAGAGATAGTTGAAGTGATGGGGCAAAGGATAGCGCCGGCTGGTGTTAAGACATTTTCTCCAGCCTTTGATGTCACTCCAAATAGTTTGATAACCGCGATTATAACGGAGCTTGGGGTAATTTACCCGCCTTTTGAGGAAAATATTAAAGAAATTAAAAGAAAGATTTTCGCTCACGATTAGATGCTAACCAAGACAGAAGCAGTTGTGTTGAGGGCGTTGAAGTATAGGGAAACCAGCAAAATTGTGACGCTTTACACCGAGAAATTTGGAAAGTTAAATGTCGTTGCAAAAGGTGCAATGCTTCCGACGAGCAAATTCGGTGCATCGCTTGAGCCGATGTCATATATCCTTGCGGTTCTTTACAAAAAAGAAACAAGGGATGTTCAATTTCTTTCGCAAGCGGATTTGATCAAACCATTCTTGAATCTCTACTCCAACTATAATAAAATGATACTTGGACTTTCAATATGTGAACTTGTTTATAAACTTATAAAGTTTGAAGAAGAGAATCCAAGGATATTTAAGTTGCTTGTCAATACGCTCGAGAAGCTAAATGAAGCTGAAAAAAATGAGATGAATTTTCTATGGTTTTTCATCATTCATCTACTGGAGGTGAGCGGTTTTAAAATTAATTTCAATTCTTGTATCTCCTGCGGTGAAAAATTCATCGACGAAAATTTATCGACAAAGGTAATTTTTCTGAGCGATAAAGGCGGGTTTCTGTGTTCTAAATGTGGCTCTGGTATGAAGGCAAGCGATTACTCCGTTGCAACTTTTAAAAGTTTGGTGTGGTTAGAAAAAACGAGGGTTGAAAATGTAACAAATTTGAAAATCCAAAGTAATATAAATAATGAAATACATAATTTGCTTATGGAGTATATGGCGAAACATTTTGGTGAGACAGTTAACTTGAAATCGGTTGAGGTTTATTATAAATTATAAAAGAGCAGAACTAAATGAGGTGAAAGGTTGTTATTTTGTTTTTGAAAAACAATAAAAACAAAAAAATCTCTTGGAGGCAGATTAACTATGACGAGAAAACAGGTATTCGGAGCGATTGCACTTATACTTGCAGGTATGTTATTTGGAGTTATACTTACTTCTGGATTTAATGCGGTTAAACCAACTTCGGCATTTGATGTTCCAATCATTGGCTCGCAGGACAAACCGACAAACACAAGATTTGATATACTTTCAACCCAAAATGCTTTTGTTCAGGTAGCAAAGGAGGTTGTTCCGACGGTTGTCTCGATCAAGGTTGTTTCAAGGAGTGAAGGTGGGGCGCGTCCGTTTGATTTCTTTCATTTCTTTGGTCCTGATTTTGAATTTAAGATTCCTGAGCCAAGACCTCAAGAGGGTATGGGTTCGGGAGTTATTATAACGAAGGATGGTTATATCCTTACCAATAATCATGTCGTTGAAGGTGGAGAGAAGGGGAGCATAACGGTCACGCTTTGGGATGGGAGAGAGTTTAAAGGCAAGCTTATCGGCAGGGATAAATTAACTGATCTTGCTGTTGTGAAAATAGATGCTAACGATTTACCCGTCGCTCGGTTTGGGAATTCCGATGAATTGCAGGTTGGTCAGTGGGTTCTTGCAATTGGTAATCCACTTGGTTTAAATCTTACCGTCACTGCTGGGATTGTGAGTGCATTAAGCCGTAACATAGGGATAATTAGAGACTCTTATGGCGTTGAAAACTTTATACAAACTGACGCAGCAATTAACCCCGGAAATAGTGGTGGTCCTCTTGTTAACTTGAATGGCGAGGTTGTTGGCATAAACACAGCGATAGCTTCAAGGACTGGATATTATCAAGGATATGGTTTCGCCATTCCTATAAATCTTGCGAGAAAAGTAGCGGAGGATATAATAAAATATGGTAAGGTAAGGCGTGGCGTTCTTGGTGTGCAAATTTCCCAGTTGGATGAGACAACGGCGAAAGGTCTTGGACTTGATAAACCGCGTGGGATTTTAGTTCAGGATGTTATATCGGGTAGCGCAGCCGAAGAAGCTGGGATTAAAGCTGGGGATGTTATACTTGAATGTGAGGGTAAAGAGGTGAACAGGCCTGGTGAGCTTCAGGAGATCATTGCACGGAAGAGACCTGGGGATAAGGTTAAGTTAAAAATTTATCGCCAGGGGAAGACAATAGAATTAACAGCAAC
>JBKBWH010000130.1:0-5661 GCA_046289115.1 Candidatus Kryptonium sp. | reverse complement strand
GAGAAGATATTGGGCGATAGCGATTGCTGGGTATTTTATCAATCTAATTGCGGTGCCGTTGCTTGCTTTCGCTGGAAATTGGGAAATTGCATCTGTTCTAATTGTTGCTGAAAGGTTCGGTAAAGCTATAAGAACCCCGGCGCGGGATACAATTCTTTCTTATGCTTCTTCAAGCATTGGGTATGGGAAAGGTTTTGGATTACATGAAGCAGTTGACCAAATCGGTGCGATCATTGGACCGTTATTTGTTGCTGGAGCGATTTATTCAAGCAAAAGTTATTCTTTGGCTTTTCTATCCCTTGGGATTCCAGCTATCTTATCCCTTTTGATGCTCTTTATGACAGTTATGACTTATCCAGATTCAAAAGCGCTTGAAACCCGTAGCGCAAGTTTGAGCAGTAATAAACTTGACAAGACCTTTTATCTCTATCTTTTATTCATTATGCTTACGGTGTGTGGTTATCCACATTTTCAGATCATATCGTATCATTTCAAAAAAATTCAAATTGTGTCTGATGAAATAATTTCAACTTTATTTGCGGTGGCGATGGCAGTTGATGCAGTAACTGCGCTTATTATTGGGGGATTGTTTGATAGATTTAGGCTTAGAATTCTTTTTCTTATCCCTTTTTTTGCTATACCAATTTCAATTTTCGCATTTGTTTGGGGGAATTTAATAACAGTTGTTGTTTCGGTAGTTTTGTGGGGCATAGTGATGGGATTTCATGAGACGGTTATTAAGTCAGCTATAGCGGTGATAGTTCCGATGGAGAAAAGAGGTTTAGCCTATGGGATATTTCATAGTTTATTTGGGGTTGCGTGGTTTATTGGGGGATTGGTAATTGGGCGATTGTATGAGATTTCAATTTTTTATTTAATTGTTTTTTCAGCTGGGATGCAAGTTTTATCGTTAATTTGTTTTGTCTGGTTAAAGCGAGCAGGGAAAATTTTTTAATCCTCTCATTTTGTAAAAGATATTGATTTTTTTTAAATTTGCAAAGCAAAAAAGGAAAGTTTTTCTTTCCGATTTCAAAGATAAAATTTGAAAAAGATGTTTGAGGAGATAACCCAAAAATTTGAATTGCTTTTTAAGAAAATTCGTGGTCAAGCCAAGATTACTGAGTCGAACATCGCTGAGACGATGCGTGAGGTTAGGCGTGTACTTCTTGAGGCTGATGTTAATTACAAGGTGGTTAAGGATTTTACCGAAAAAGTTCAGCAAAAAGCCTTAGGGCAGGAGGTATTGCGAAGCATTACGCCAGGGCAAATGTTGATAAAGATTATTTATGACGAGCTTGTAAATTTGATGGGTTCAACTCGTGCGGATATAAAATTTTCTCCAAATCCACCGACTGTTATAATGATAGTTGGGCTTCAGGGTTCTGGCAAGACGACTTTTTGTGCGAAGCTTGCGAATCATTTAAGACATAAAGGTAGACATCCGCTTTTGGTCGCAGCTGATATATATCGCCCGGCTGCGATTGAGCAACTGAAGCAATTAGGCGAGCAAATTCAAGTTCCTGTTTTTTCAATAGACTCAGGTGTGGACGCTGTTCAAATTGCAGTGAATTCTGTTGACTTCGCCAGGAAAAATTATAGAGATGTTGTTATAATTGATACTGCTGGGAGGATGCATATAGATGAAGAGATGATGCGTGAGGTTGAAAGGATAAAAGAAGCTGTAAAGCCTCACGAGATTCTTTTTGTTGTTGATTCGATGACTGGACAAGAAGCGGTTAATGTGGCGAAGGAATTTAACGATAGATTGAATTTCGATGGCGTAGTTCTAACGAAGCTTGATGGAGATGCCCGCGGTGGTGCTGCTCTTTCAATTAAGGCAGTTGTAAATAAGCCAATAAAATTTGCAAGCGTTGGTGAAAAACTGGATGCTCTTGAGCCATTTTATCCTGACCGTATGGCCTCAAGGATTTTGGGAATGGGTGATATAATAACGCTTGTTGAAAAAGCTCAAAAGCAAGTTGATGAAGAAAAAGCAAAGAAGCTCGAAGAGAAAATTAAGAAAAATCAATTCACACTTGAAGATTTCAGGGATCAGATAAGGGAAATAAGAAAGATGGGACCGTTGAGGGAATTGTTAAGTATGATCCCTGGTGTTGGGGGTGCGCTAAGGAATATTGATATAGATGAGAAGCAACTTGTTAAGTTAGAGGCGATAATAAACTCAATGACCCCGGAGGAAAGGCGAAAGCCACAAATAATTAACGCAAGCCGTAAGAGAAGAATTGCGATGGGGAGTGGAACTACAGTTCAGGATGTGAATATGTTATTAAAACAATTTGAGGAGATGCAAAAGTTGATCAAGCAGTTAAATCGCGGAAGGTTTAAGAATTTTAAACTTCCACTTTAATTGAAATTAAAAACAAAAGGAGAGAAAAAGATTTGGCCGTAAAGATTCGGTTGCAAAGATTTGGAAAGAAAAAACAACCTTTTTACAGAATTGTTGTCGCTGATGCAAGGGAGCCGAGAGATGGAAAATATATTGAATCGGTTGGATGGTATAACCCGCTTCCAGAACCGATGCAAATTGAAGTTAAAGAGGACAGGGTGATACATTGGCTTAAAAAAGGTGCAATTCCAACTGATACAGTTAAGGCTCTTTTGAGAAGGAAGGGAATATGGTTGAAGTGGTCTTTGATGAGGCAAGGTAAGGATGATGCATTTATTCAAGCGGAGTATGAAAGATGGCTTCAGCTTCAAGTGAACAGGGAGAAGAGAGAAAAGGAAAAGAAGGAAAGAAGTAGGTTGAGGAAAAAGCAGAAAGAAGAAGGTAGTTCTGAGCAGGGAGAGGCGCCATCTCAGGAAAGTTAATTTCTTGATGGTGACGCCCTCCGAGTTATAAACTGAAACATTATGGAGGGCTGAAAAATGCGTGAATTTCTTGAATTCATTGCAAAACATCTGGTTGACAAACCAGAAGATGTAAAGATCACGATGGAGGACAGAGAGAATCGGGTGATTTTTAGGTTGCAAGTTGGTCGAGATGATGTTGGTAAGGTGATTGGAAGGAAGGGGAGGACGGCGAACGCTATGCGTGTGTTGCTGAGCGCTGTTGCTGCTAAGGAGGGTAAGAGAGCGGTGCTGGAAATTTTGCAATAAGGTATTTTTAATTCTAAAGTTGCTTCACTCAAACTTCAAGTGATAAAGTGAGGCAAGCAGTGATTAAAAAGTTTGTGATTTTATTGTGGTTCTTTGTTGCAGGAAATTTTGTGAACTTAAGATCCGAAAGTATGACAAGATATTGGGCTATGCTTCCGGATTCAATTTTGGATTATGAGAAGGTTAAAGTTTTTTTCAACGACGCATTGATGTTTCAGAAACAAACTTGCGAAATGTCTGAAAAATTGGATAAGTGGATGGAAAAGTTAGAAGACCTAAAAGCAATGAGAGACGAAATAAGGCGGGAAATTGAAAGGAAAAAGAAGTTGGTATATATTGAAAGATTTGATGATACGGGTTTGATTCGTGGCGAGGTTAAGTATTTCATCCGAATCTGGAAGCATCCACCGAAGGAAAAGTTTAATATGCCGATTTTTAAGTAGAAGGTCTCAATGTCTTATGGGTGATCTATGCATAATTGGTAAAATTTTAGGAGCCTATGGTCTTAAAGGTAAAGTTTGTGTAAAGCCGATAACTGACTTTGTTGAAAGATTTAGAAAACTAAATCGTGTTTACATTGGCAATAACCCAATTGAAGTTGAAGAGCATTATGTTGTGAACGCATTTTTGCGTGATAATGATGTTATTTTGCAATTTAAAGATGTAAACGATAGAACTGCGGCTGAATCGTTCTCTGGAAAATTTATCTATATACCTGAGGAAGAGCTCGTGCCATTACCTGAAGGCTCTTATTATATTCACGATCTGATCGGTCTTAAGGTTTACGATGTAGAAGGAAATAAAATAGGTGTGATAACGGATGTATGGCTTCTTCCTGCAAACGATGTTTATGTTGTGGAAGCGAAAGGTAAAGAAATTTTGATCCCAGCTATAAATGATGTCGTTAAAAAAGTTGATCTTGAGAACAAGATGGTTATAATTGAGCCAATGGAAGGATTGATTGATTAAGGAGGTGATAATGGAATGAGAATCGATATAGTAACAGCTGTACCGCAGATATTTGAAAGCCCTTTGAATTCAAGCATAATTAAAAGAGCTCGGGAGAAAGGAATAGTTGAAATATATGTTCATGATTTGCACGATTATGGAATTGGGAGATATAGACAGATTGATGATCATCCGTATGGTGGTGGTGCTGGAATGATTCTAAGACCTGAGCCAATTTTTGAATGCATTGAAAAATTGAAAAGCGAAAGAGAGTATGATGAGGTGATTTTTTTGACGCCAGACGGTGAACTTTTCAATCAAAAGATGGCTAACGAGTTTGCAAAACTTAATAATGTAATTTTTCTTTGTGGTCACTATAAAGGAGTCGATGAAAGAGTTAGAGAGGCACTTGTGACGAAGGAAGTTTCTATTGGTGATTATGTTCTGACCGGTGGTGAGCTTCCGGCTCTTGTCGTTATCGACGCAACTATTAGATTAATTCCTGGTGTTTTAAATGATATTGAATCGGCTATGACGGATTCTTTTCAGTCAGGTCTTCTTGATCATCCACATTATACAAGACCCGCTGAATACAGAGGAATGAAAGTTCCGGAAGTATTGCTGTCTGGAAATCATGAGTTGATAAAAAAGTGGAGATATGAAAAAGCACTTGAAAAAACGATAAAAAGAAGGCGTGATTTATTAAACAAAATAATGGGAGACGATAAAAATGGATAAGGTAAAACTCATCGAGTCAAAATATCTCAAGACGGATATACCAGATTTCAAGCCTGGTGATACCGTTTCCGTTCATGTTCGCGTTGTTGAGGGTGATAAGGAAAGAATTCAAGAATTTGAGGGCATTGTTATTTCAAGAAGGGGTAGTGGCTTAAATGAAACATTTACTGTTCGTAAGATAAGTGATGGCGTTGGAGTTGAGAGAATTTTTCCGCTTCATTCCCCTTCAATTGCAAAGATTGAGGTGAAGAAACGCGGCGCTGTGAGGAGGGCAAAACTTTATTACCTGCGTGAGATGAGCGCAAAACAGGTGAGGCAGAAAACTTCTGAGTAAATTTCGAGACACGCATAAGCGTGTCTCTTTTTTATTTAAAAAACCAACTTTTGAAGTAATCGTTGGAGTTTTTGAACAATTTTCAGCGAAAATAAAAAATCATTGTAAAATGGAAATAGAGATTTCACCGGTTCAGGAAAGATATATCCAAAAAGCGGGGTTAATGCATATTTTTGAAAAGGTTCTTGAAGGTGAGAGATTAACATTTGAAGATGGAGTTAAACTTTACAGCACGAACGATGTCCTTGTGCTTGGGTTTCTTGCGAATATAGTTCGTGAAAGGTTAAATGGCGATAGAACTTATTTTGTGAAAAATCACATCATAAATTATTCAAATATCTGCGAGCTTGATTGCAAATTCTGCTCATTTTATAGAAAAGAAGGTCAAGAAGGAGCGTATAGATTTTCGCTTGAGCAAATTTTTGAGAAAATTCGACCTTTGAAGGATGAAATTGTTGAGGTTCATATAGTTGGATCGCTCGATCCGAGGTTGCCGTGGGAATATTATCTTGATATGATGCGAG
>JBKBWH010000012.1:0-19049 GCA_046289115.1 Candidatus Kryptonium sp. | reverse complement strand
TTCACAATCGGTATTGATGAACCAACTGTGATTGAACGGAAAGTTAAAGAGGCTGAAGAATATCCCATTTTAAAGGTTAAACTTGGACTTGAAAATGATGAAGAGATAATTAAAACGATAAGAAAAGTTACAGATAAACCAATTCGCGTTGATGCAAACGAGGGCTGGAAAACGAAAGAAGTTGCCCTGGAGAAAATAAAATGGCTCCAGGATGAAGGTGTTGAATTCGTCGAACAACCGATGCCTGCTGATGACCTTGACTCTGTTACATGGCTAAGAGATAAAGTTGATATTCCAATAATTGCGGACGAGAACTGCATCCGTCTTTATGATGTTCCAATTTTAGGAAAGGCGTATGATGGAATTAACATAAAACTTATGAAATGCACAGGAATAAGGGAAGCGATAAAAATGATAAACACAGCCAAAGCGATGAAAATGAAAGTTATGCTTGGATGCATGATTGAATCATCGGTTGGGATAACCGCTGGAGCTCAAATTTCTCCGCTTGTTGATTTTGCTGATCTTGATGGAAACCTTTTGATAACAAATGACCCATTTGAAGGAGTTAAAGTTGAAAACGGAAAACTTATTCTCCCGGATGAGCCGGGACTTGGAATAAAAAAATTAATTTAAACCATGCTTTTCAAAAGACCCCAACATTTACGCTTTGAGTACATCCCAAGATATTACAAACCAGAGAAAGACGAGGAGTTAAAGAGAAAGGAACGGATGAAAAAGAGATTGAAATTTCAAAGAATTGGGATTTCCGAAAGGAAAAGAAGATCTCTGTTATGGTGGCTGATAATAGTTGGACTTGTTTTTTACATCTACTTAATGTTGTCAGGTATATTGAAATGAGCAAACGCTAATCAACTTCTAAGAACGCTTAAGATGGGACAAATAAGAATTTTACCCGAGGAAATAGCAAGCAAAATTGCAGCTGGAGAGGTAATACAAAGACCCGAATCTGTAGTTAAAGAGCTTATTGAAAACTCAATTGATGCTGGTGCGAAAAATATAACCGTAATTTTAAAAGACGCTGGAAAAACGCTTGTGCATGTGATCGACGACGGCTGTGGAATGAGCGAAGACGACGCTGTTCTTGCTTTTGAAAGGCACGCAACAAGTAAAATTCAAACTTATGAAGACCTTGAAAATATACAAACGCTTGGCTTCAGAGGTGAAGCCCTCGCTTCAATTGCCGCTGTTTCAAAGGTCGAAATGAAAACGAGAACACCTGAAGATGAACTTGCAACGCTTGTAAAAAGAGAGGGAGGGAAATTAACTGAAGTTTCAAAAACATCGCATCCGCCCGGGACATCGATAGCGGTCAAAAACCTTTTCTTCAATACCCCAGCACGCAGAAACTTTCTCAAAAGCAACTACACAGAGTTTAAGCACGCCTACGAAGCTTTCATAAGGTTTGCCATAGCTTACCCAGATATATCTTTTGAATTCATAAGCGATGATGAATTAATATCAAAGTTTGAAGCAACAGATTTTGAAACAAGGATAAAACAAGTTTTCGGCGATGAATTTTTTGAAACATTGATCCCAGTAAGTGAGAAAACTGAGTACATCAGCATATACGGATTTATCAGCAAGCCCGAATTTTCAAAGAAGACGAAAGCAGATCAGTTCATCTTTCTAAATCGCAGATATGTAATTAATCGCTCTATAAATCACGCAGTCTATAACGCCTATGAGCATCTCCTTGAAAAAGGTAATTTCCCATCATTTATCTTGATGATTTCAATAAATCCGAGACATGTTGATGTCAATGTACATCCATCAAAACTTGAGGTCAAATTCGACGACGAGCAAGGGATTTACAATTTTGTCCGCGCCGTTGTGAAACACTCACTTGCTAAATTTAACCTCATCCCGGAGGTTAAAATTGAACCAACTGGCGAAATAAAGCTCCGCCCCTCTTCAAATTTAATTGAGAAGCAAACTCAACAAAAGCAACAATTTTCACCTGATCTTTTAACTTCTACTTTTCCCGAAGCTATAATCGGAACCCGTGTGGAAAAGGATATCAAAAAAATCGAAAAAATTTCCAAAGAAATTCAATCTGAAATTTCCCAAGTGGTAGATAAAACTGACACAAGCACTGAGGGAATTTCACTTATGCAAATTCACAACAAATATATAATCGCTCAAATTAAAACTGGCATAATGATAATTGATCAACATGTAGCTCACGAAAGAATTCTTTACGAAAGGGCTCTTGACAGTTTAAATTCAAACACCCCATTTACGCAGCAGCTTTTGTTCCCTCAAACAATCGAACTCACTCCAGCAGATATGGCAATTGTCAAAGAGCTTAAGGATTATCTTGCAGCTTTAGGATTTGATTTAAGAATTTTTGGAAAAAACACGGTGATACTTTATGGCGTTCCACCGGAAGTAAAGCAAGGCTCTGAAAAAACAATTTTACAAGAGATAATCGATCTTTACAAAGAAAATTCAAATGCGGAACCAAATTTAAGCGTGCGTGAAAATCTTGCGAAGGCTTTTGCATGTAAAACTGCAATCAAAGCCGGACATAAATTAACGCTTGAAGAAATCCAAGTTTTGATAGACCAACTTTTCCTGACGCGAAACCCCTATGTTTGCCCGCACGGCAGACCAATAATAATCAAAATTTCAATTGAAGAACTTGACAAAAGATTTGGAAGAACCTGAGCTACTTCCTTGCAACGACGATCAATCCAGTCCCCTTCTCATTTTTAACCTTTGTATCAACCCACATCAAAAAGAGCCCCGGAATAAAAATCACGAAATAATAAAGAGGAAGTAAAAATGTGAAAGCGAAACTCTTACCAAGCAATAAAACGGGAATTTTTATCATCAATTTCCACGATAAATTACCCCATTTCCCATAACTATATCTTAAAGACACATCTTTAAATCCCACCATCTCAAGTTTTGATTTAATTTCGTCAGCCCCATATCCACTTCTGACATGTTCTTCGATAAAACTTTCGTCCGCATCGGCGTGAACATCTGAACCACCAAGATTTGACGGCGTGCTAACTATTAATAACCCATCTTTCTTCATCGCCTTATAAAAATTTTCAAAGACTTTAACATCATTTTCAATATGCTCCATAACATCAATCGCAAGCACAAGGTCAAATTCATCAGAATAATTTAAATCCTCAAGGTTCGCAACATCAAACTTTAAATTTCCAATTTTTTCACTTTCTGAAAATTTCGAACAATCATTGATTCTCCGCTCGTTTACATCAATTCCGAGAACTTTCGAATTTTTAAATTTTTTCGCTATAAAATATGAATATTGTCCAAAACCGCACCCCGCATCAAGAACCTTAACTTTTTCGTTTTCATCCCTTGAATTAAAAAACTTTTTTAACTCACTTTTTACATACCACGCCCTCAAAAGAAATAGATTTAAACCTGCGTAGAAAAGCTTTCTTAAAAAATTTCGCCCTGAAATTATATCGTCAATTTTCGATTTTATCCTTTCGTATTTCATCCCTTTTTCTTTAGAACTATTCTAAAAGTTGAACCCTTGCCAATTTTACTCTCTTTCAAAAAGAGTTTTCCACCGTGATAAGTTTCAATTATTCTCTTGGACAAACTTAAACCAAGCCCCCAACCTCGCTTTTTCGTTGTATAACCAGGTCTGAAAATATCCTTACGATATTTCATATTTATTCCACGCCCTGTGTCGGAAACATCAATTATTATGCTTTTCTTCTTTTCTTGAATTTTAAACTCTATCTTGCCTTCGCTGTTCTCAATCGCATCAAGCGAATTCTTAAGCAAATTTTCAATAACCCACTCAAATAGTTCACGATTCACAAATGCTCTTGCTTCAACATCACCCTTGACCGATATTGTTATCTTCTTTCCGGAATGCGGAATTCGCTTTTCAAAATATTTAACAACAGAATTTATAACATCGGAAATTTTCTCTTCAACATACTCAGGCTTTGAACCAATTTTTGAAAACCTTTGTATCACTCTATTGATCTTAACAAGGTCATTTTCAATCTCGTGAATGACATCGGTTGCATCTTCCTCGTTATCAATTTTTGTTCTTAAAATTTCAAGCCAACCGTATAGACTTGAGACTGGGGTTCCCAATTGATGAGCAGCTTCCCTTGCAAGTCCCACCCAAATATTGCTTTGCTCAGTTTTCTTGATATAACTAAAGCTCAAATACCCGATCAAAATAAAAAGTCCAGCCGCAATTAAAATTATATACGGTAGAATTTTAAGCTGCTCAATAAGTTTTGAATTTCCGTAAAAAATATAGTTTAAAACCAATGTATCCCCGTAGGTTATCTTTATCGGCTCAAATGTTTTCTCCATTTTTCTAATCTCTTTGCGCAAAATTATATCTTTCTCCCTCTGAGATAAGCTCGTGTCAATCTCAATGTTCCTATAGAAAAGAGGATTTCTATCCGCATCAGTTACAATTACAGGAAAATCAATTGCCAGTATGATCTGGTCAAAAATAAATGTAAATTCAGATGTCCCCGGCGATGTAGCTATATATTCGATTGATTTCGCATAAAGGTTTGCAATCTGCCTTTCTCTTAACTCAAGGTTTTTAACTATAACATTGGTGTAGTAAAGGATCCCGAGTGCAATTAAAATAGCAAGAAGGATAAGGATTCTTTTTATATTCACCGTTTTTAATAACATCTTTAAGGCAAATTCATCTTAATATAGTTTGATTTCTATCTGCTCCAACGGATATAATTGAAATTTCAACTCCTGTGAGTTTCTCCACCGCCTCAATAAATTCTTTCGCTTCGGATGGCAGTTCAGAATAAGATCTCAAGTTAGAAGTCTTCGTTTTCCATCCCTTGAAACTTTCATAAACCGGTTTAACCTTTGAAAGCGTTTCTGAATTCGTTGGAAAATTTTTAAGTTTTTTCCCATTTATCTCATATGCTACGCAAATTTTTATCTCATCAAGTTCATCAAGCACATCAAGCTTTGTCATAGCAAGTTTTTCAATGCCGTTTATCATTATCGTATAATTTAAACTTACAATGTCAAGCCAACCACATCTTCTGGGTCGACCAGTTGTAGCTCCGTATTCATGCCCCCTTTTCCTTATGTAATCCCCAATTTCATCTTTTAATTCGGTTGGAAATGGACCCTCACCAACTCTTGTAGTATATGCCTTTATAACTCCGATAACTCCGTTTATTTTAGTCGGTGGTATCCCTGATCCGGTTGATGCACCACCCGCTGTTGGATTAGATGATGTAACATAAGGATAGGTCCCATGATCAATATCAAGCAAAGCCCCTTGAGCACCCTCAAGAAGAATTTTCTTGCCCTCCTTTATTGCCTTGTTAAGATACACAGCGGTATCGGTTACATACTCATCAATTTTCTTGTCAAATTCAATATATTCATCAATTATCTTTTCAACCTCAAATCTTGTCACACCATAGATTTTTTCTATAATTTCATTCTTCGAATCTATATTCTTGCGAAGTTTCTTGCAAAGTATATCTCTATCAAGAAGATCAACAACCCTTATCCCAACCCTGGCGTATTTATCAATGTAAGCTGGTCCGATGCCCTTTCCCGTGGTTCCAATTTTATCATCACCTTGTTCAAAAAGTTTGTCGAGAAGCTTATGGTATGGCATTATAAGATGAGCATTGTGGCTTATGAGAAGTCGTCCTGAAATATCAACCCCGGCAGATTTCACCATTTCAATTTCTTCAATCAAAGCAACTGGGTCAAGCACAACTCCATTACCAATAACACAAACCACATTAGGATGGAAAATCCCGGATGGCAAAAGGTGAAGGACATATGTTTTTCCATCAAAGGAAACTGTATGACCTGCGTTCGCACCCCCTTGGTATCTAACGACGATATCCGCATCCTCGCTTAAAAGGTCAACTATTTTGCCTTTGCCCTCATCACCCCATTGAGCACCAAGTATAACCCATACAGCAGCGTTGGGAATTTTGATTAACATTCCGAATGTAATTTACCTTTTCTTTGTGCGTTTTTTATAACTTGCAATTGCCTCTTCAACAGAGTTGTAAGTTTCAAATACCCTTATAAGTCGCGTTATCATCAAAAGCGATTCAATTTTATCAGTTGGGTTAGCAATTTTAAGGTCACCCCCACTATTTCTCATTGTGGTCAAACCACTTATCAATGTCCCAAGCCCAGCGCTGTTCATAAACTTTACATTTTTAACATCAACCACAACTTTCTTTTTACCTTCATCAAGAAGTTTATGCAACAATTCTCTGAATTTCTGTAAATCGGGACCGCCCATCAAATTTCCCTTAACCTCAATTACGACAACATCATCAAACTCTCTCGTCTTCAATCGCATAAAATTGCTCCATTAATTTTAAAATGTCACAAACTTACTTTGTCATTACGGGTTGTTTTTTCAAAAGTTTCTTTTTTTCTTCTCTCTTTTGCCTCGAAAGTGTAATATCAACTACAAGCGAGCTTGCAACATAAATTGACGAATAAGTTCCGGTTATCATACCAACCGTTAAAGCGAATGCAAATCCACGAGTGACCTCACTTCCAACAATAAGCAAAATAATGAGAACAACGATAACGGTCCCGCTTGTGATTATTGTTCTACTAAGCGTTTCATTTATACTTTTATTAACGAGCGAAACAAAATCTATAGATTTATGAAGTTTCAAATTCTCTCTTATTCTGTCAAAGACGACGACGGTATCATTTACAGATAAACCAACAAGAGTTAAAAGCGCAGCAAGCAAAGATTGGTTCATTTCAATGTTCAAATAGGAAACAGAACTAAAAATCGAACAAAATCCCAAAGTGATAAGAACATCATGAAATAGAGCCACAACAGCTCCAACTCCATAGATCGGTTTAAATCTTAAACCGATATAAACAAGCATAACAATTAACGATAGAATAACGGTGTAAACTGCCTTGCGTCTCAATTCAGCACCGATTCTTGGACCAACCTTTTCTTCGTTTAAAACCTCAACTTTATTATTTTGAAATTTCGACTGCAAAGCTGAAAGAATCATCTCTCCCATCTTTGTTCCTTCCATCTGCTCGGATGTTCTTATTAAAATTTCGTTGTGTGTCCCGTAAGTTTTAATTTCACTTTTTGCAAGCCCAATCTCTGCAATTGCGCTTCTCACATCACCGATTGAAACAGGTTTCTCAAATCGAACGATCACCTCAGTTCCACCAAGAAAGTCGATCCCAAGCGGAATCCCACGAAAGATAAGTGAAATTAGACCAACAAGTATAAAAACCAGAGAAACGACATACCAGATTTTTCTTTTTTCTATAAACCTTATGTTCGTTTTGCCTATGAATCTCATTTTTAAAATCCCTTTAAAATTAATTTTTAATTAGCCAAATTTGACAATTCCTGGATATTTTTCGGCGACAATATCATATAAAACTTTTGTGATAAAGACAGCGCTGAAAAGATTAGCTATAATACCGATCATAAGTGTAAGGGCGAACCCCTGAATTGGTCCCGAGCCAAAATTGTAAAGGATTAATCCGGTTAAAAAAGTCGTAATATTTGCATCAAAAATAGCGCTAAACGCTTTTGAATAACCCTCATCTATTGCTGATCTTAATGTCCTTCCAATTGCAAGCTCCTCGCGAATTCTTTCATATATAAGAACATTTGCATCAACTGCAACGCCAATTGTCAAAATAATTCCAGCTATTCCCGGCAGCGTAAGCGTCGCATTAAACCCAGCTAAGACGGCAAGTATGAAGGCAATGTTCAATACAAGCGCAAGATTAGCAACAAATCCACCAGTTGAATAATAAAGAACCATGAACAAGACTATCACCACGAAAGATAAAAGTCCAGCTTTTAAACCTTTTTGAATAGAATCCTCACCAAGTGATGGTCCCACTGTTCTTTCTTCAATTATTTCAAGTGGTGCAGGTAAAGCACCCGCTTTCAAAACAACCTCAAGAAGTTTCGCTTCCTCCGGTGAATCAAGCCCTTCAATCTGAGAGCTTCCACCTATGATCTTCGTCCTCACAACAGGCCATGAATATGCTGTCCCGTCAAGTATGATAGCAATATGCTTATTGATGTTTGCACCTGTTATCCTCGCCCATTCACGTGCACCCTCGCTGTTCATTCTCATTATTACAATTGGTGCGTTGTTATCAGGATCGATCGTCGCTCTTGCTTCAGTTATAACCTTCCCAGTAAGCTCTGGGTCTTTTTTAACCGCAAGAAGATTATAATATTGATTTCCATCCCGAGCTGTAAATGGCTTTGCAGACCAGACAAACTCAAAATCGGGCGGGATCAAATTTTTAATATCTGGACGAGATAAAATATATTCAACCATTCTTTTGTCCCTTGCCAAAACGAAACCAATTCCCGTTTGCTCATCAACTCTGACATAAGCAAAAAATGGATGTTCTTTTTTGAACTTTTCAAATTCGCTCAACCCCGCACTTGTATCCGCGCCAAGCTCAGAGGCTATAGTTTTTATAGTATCCTTTTTTGTGGTGTCTGACTTTTCAGTAAACTGTGAAGCATCAGTTGTATCAGCGATTCCCTTTCCAGCAAGATAATTATCAATCGTTTGCATTACTTTAATGGCTATATCCGCAGGTTTAAGAAGTTTAAATTCAAGAACTGCCGTGCTTTGCAAAAGTTGCCTTACTTCCTCACGCTCTTTCACACCGGGCAACTCAACAACGATTCGATTTGAACCTTGTTTTTGAATTGATGGCTCAGCAACCCCATATTTATCTACCCTGTTTCTTATAACCTCAAGCGCTCTATCAACCGCATCTACAGCTTGCTTCTCAAGTTCTGAGATTATCTCAGAATCACTTTGACGTATATCACCGTAGTACCTACTTAACCTAATTCCTCTCTCTTGGAATCTTCTTAAAAGAATTGAAGTAACCGGCTCTTGCGAAGTTAATGCCTCCCTTTTCACCTCAGCAAGTATTTGTCTAAATGTTTCATCCTTGTTTTTTGCAAGGTTATCAAGCATTTTGATTATATCCACCTCAAGCGCAACATACATCCCACCCTGAAGATCAAGACCAAGCTTGATTCTTTTTTGCTTTACCTTTTGGATATCATCAATATGTTGCTGAATAAATTTTAAACTATCCTCACCACTCAAACTGGATAACTCCTTCTGATAATTGATGTCCTTGTATGTTGGGTAAAGATACCACAACGCAGCAACAATTGATATGATGATCAAAATTATTTTCCATCTGTTCTTTTTCACTTTTGCGTCACCTTTTATTTTATTTTGCAAGATAAAGTTAACCTTTGGCAATTTAAAAATCAATCTTCCTCAGACACAACACTTGCGACCGAGGCAATTGTGTCTCCATGATTTAATTTTATAAGTTTAACTCCCTGGGCTTGTCTGCCCATGACTCTTATATCTTTGACATGATGTCTTATCAGATAACCTTTTGCTGTTACAATCATTATATCATCATTGTCAAGAACTTCCTTTATTGCAACCATATCTCCCGTTTTCTCATTGACTTTAACTGCGATGATTCCCTTCCCACCTCTGTGGGTCACCCTGTAATCGTTCAAATCACTTCTCTTTCCAAATCCTTTTTCGGTGACAACAAGTATTGTAGTTCCAGGCCTTTTAACCGTCACCATGCCAATTACTTCGTCTCCCTTTTCAAGTTTAACTCCTCTGACGCCGGTTGCCTGTCGTCCCATCGGTCTTATATCTTTTTCATTAAACCTTATCGCTATTCCTTTTCTCGTCCCTATTATTAAATCTTGAGTCCCATCGGTCAAACGCGCATCAACGAGGCGATCGCCACGATTTAAATTGATCGCAATTATTCCAACCCTTCTTGGATTTGAAAATTCTGAAAGTGATACTTTCTTGACAAGCCCCATCTTCGTGACCATCGTGACAAAAAGATTTTCGTTAAATTCCTTAACAGTGACAAAAGCGGTGATTTTTTCATCCGGTTCTTTATTAATAAGATGAGAAATTGACCTGCCCCTTGACGCCCTGCTTCCCTCGGGGATTTCATGCACTTTCAACCAATATGCTCTTCCCTTATCTGTGAAGAAAATGATGTAATGGTGTGTCGAAGAAACAAACACATGCTCCACAAAATCATCCTCGCTCGTAGCGGTCGCAGTAATTCCTCTACCACCACGATTTTGCCTCCTATACCCACTGACTGGATAACGCTTTATGAAACCATTATGTGTTATCGTTATAACAACATCCTCTTCAGCTATCAAATCCTCAATGTTGAAATCTTCCTCACCCTCAACTATCTGCGTTCTCCTTTCATCGCCATATTTTTCCTTTAGTTTAAGCAATTCTTCCTTGATTAACTCCTTTTGCAACTCTTTACTTCTCAGAATGCTTTTCAAACGCTCAATTAGCTTTATCGTTTCTTTGTATTCGCTCTCAACTTTGCTTCTCTCAAGCCCAGTCAATCTCTGTAAACGCATATCAAGTATTGCTTTCGCTTGAATCTCCGTGAGCTTAAATCTTTTCATCAAGTTAACTTTTGCGGTATCTGGGTCTTTTGACTTTTTTATAAGTTCAACAATTTCATCAATGTTATCAAGCGCAATCTTGTATCCCTCAAGTATATGTGCTCTCCTTTCGGCATCTTCAAGTTCAAATTTCGTCCTCCTAACAATTACATCAAGTCTGAAATTAATAAATTCCATCATCATATCCTTCAAATTCAAAATCTTTGGCACGCCATTCACAAGCGCAAGCATTATCACGCCAAATGTTGACTGAAGGTTTGTGTGCTTGTAAAGATTATTCAAAACAACCTCAGGCTGTGCATCACGCCTTAATTCAATTACAATTCTCATCCCGTCTTTATCCGATTCATCCCTTATATCAGATATATCTTCTATCTTCTTGTTCTGTACAAGTTCAGCGATTTTCTCAATCAATGAAGACTTATTAACCTGATATGGAATTTCAGTTATAACGATCCTTGAACGCCCTTTATAATTTTCAATGCTTGCCTTCGCACGAACAACGATCCTTCCCCTACCAGTTGTATAAGCTTCTTTGATGCCAGAGAAACCAACAATTACTCCACCCGTTGGAAAATCTGGACCCTTTACATATCTCATCAACTTTTCAACAGGAAGGTTTGGATCTTTAAGAAGCGCTATCAATCCATCAACTATTTCATTAAGATTATGTGGTGGGATATTTGTAGCCATTCCAACAGCAATACCGCTTGAACCGTTCACGAGCAGATTTGGAAGAACGGTCGGCAAAACCTCAGGCTCTTTTAATGTCTCATCAAAATTTGGGCGAAAATCAACTGTGTTTTTTTCAATATCCCGAAGCATCTCCTCTGCAATTTCAGATAACCTTGCTTCTGTATATCGCATCGCTGCAGGTGAATCTCCATCTATCGATCCAAAATTACCTTGACCATCTACAAGAGGATATCTCATTGTAAAATCTTGTGCAAGGCGAACAAGCGTATCATAAACTGCGGCGTCACCATGCGGATGATATTTCCCGAGTGCTTCTCCAACTATCCTTGCGCATTTTTTATAAGGTCTATTATGTAAAAGTCCAAGCTCATACATCGTGTAAAGAACTCTTCTCTGAACAGGTTTTAAACCATCTCTTACATCAGGCAAAGCTCTTGCAACGATAACCGACATTGCATAGTCAAGGTAAGAGTACTTTATCTCTTCTTCAATCTCAACTGGTTGAATTTTTTCCTGAAGCGTTGCCATTTACTTGATTCCAAAATTTTATTTTTGATTGCTTCAAAGTTAAATATCAAGATTTCTGACAAACTTTGCATTCTTTTCTATAAATTCCTTTCTTGGCTCTACATCGCTCCCCATAAGTATTGAGAAAATTCTATCTGCCTCAGCCGCATTCTCAATCGTAACCTGAAGCAAAGTTCTTTTCTCCGGATTCATCGTCGTCTCCCAAAGTTGCTCTGGATTCATTTCACCAAGACCTTTGAAGCGTGTGATAACAATTTCACCAGGTTCCTTCTCCTGTTTTAACCTTTCTATTATCTCATCTCTTTCATCATCACTATATGCATAGAACTCAAGCTTGCCCTTTTTAATTTTGTAAAGAGGAGGTTGAGCGATATAAACTCTCCCTGCTTCAATTAATTCCCTCATATATCTATAAAAGAAAGTCAAAAGCAAAGTTCTTATATGGCTCCCGTCAACATCGGCATCGCACATCAATATGATCTTTCCATACCTGACCTTGTCCGGGTTGAAATCTTCATCGCCGATGCCTGTGCCAAGAGCTTGAACGATTGCTCTTATTTCTTGATTTTCAAGAATTTTATGAAGCCGTGCCTTTTCAACATTCAAAATTTTACCTTTTATCGGCAAAATCGCTTGAAATTGCCTATCCCTCGCTTGCTTTGCACTCCCACCCGCGGAGTCGCCCTCAACAATGAAAATTTCAGTAAGCTCAGGATCATTGATAGAACAATCAGCAAGCTTACCCGGAAGACCGCCCGAATCAAGAGCGTTTTTTCTCCTTACAAGTTCCCTTGCTTTGCGAGCTGCTTCCCTGGCTTCAGCTGCACGAATACACTTCTCAAGTATCTTCTTCGCTGTTGAAGGATTCCTTTCAAGGTACTCTGCCAAACCATCTGCAACTATTGACTCAACAATGCTTTTGACCTCACTATTTCCGAGTTTCGTCTTTGTTTGCCCCTCAAACTGCGGTTCAGGAACTTTGACGCTTATTATCGCAGTCAAACCCTCCCTGAAATCGTCACCGGTAAGTTCAATCTTTGACTTCAAAAGGTTGTTCTTCTGAGCATAAGTGTTAAGTGTCCTCGTCAACGCCGACTTAAAACCACTTACATGCGTTCCACCCTCAATAGTGTTGATGTCATTAACATATGAAAGAATCGTATCCGTATATTCATCCGTGTATTGAATTCCAACGTCAACATAAACACCTTCCTTTTCCCCTGATATATAAATCACATCCTGATGAAGTGGCTTTTTTGTTGAGTTAATATACTTGACAAATTGAACTATCCCACCCTCATAATGATAAACTTCCTTTTGACCCGTCCTTTTATCCTCAAGCGTAATAGTGACATCAGGATTCAAAAACGCAAGCTCCTTCATCCTCTCTGCAAGTCGTTCGAAATCAAACTTTATATTCTTAAAAATTAATTTATCCGGAAGAAAAGTAACTTTCGTGCCTCTTCTTTCTGTCGTTCCAACAACTTCAACCGGTGTGACGGGGATTCCACGCTCATACTTTTGCCTATAAATTTTTCCATCTCTATAAACCTCGGCAACGAGCCATTCAGAAAGCGCATTTACAACTGAGACGCCAACTCCATGCAATCCACCCGAAACCTTGTAAACTCTTTTATCAAATTTACCCCCAGCGTGTAAAACCGTCATCACAACTTCAAGCGCAGATTTCTTTTCCTCCGGATGAATATCAACAGGAATTCCACGTCCATCATCAAGAACACTAACCGAGCCATCTTTATTTATCGTAACTTCAATATTCTTGCAATATCCCGCAAGCGCCTCATCAATGCTATTGTCAACAACTTCATACACCAAATGATGTAATCCTCTAACCCCAACATCACCGATATACATTGCTGGTCTTTTCCTCACAGCTTCAAGACCCTTTAAAACATGAATTGCTTCAGCGGTATAATCGTTTACATTACCATTTGATGGCGAAGCATTTGTGATATTTGTATTTGTTTCTTTCTTTTTCAAATCACTATCAAGTTTCTTTTTACCATCAACTTTAACTTGTGCTGCTTTTGAATCTTTTGCATCCTTTATTTTCTTCGCTGACTTAGATTTCGGCATTTTTAGAATTCATACTTATGTTTTTAAAAAATCAACCCCGGAATCGATAAAAACAATTTCACGAACAACATCAAGTTTAAGGGAATCATTTAACTTTTTTATTATCTCACGCCTTAACATAAAAAGATGATGTTTCCAAGATGAATTTATCACCTTAACATAGAGAACTCCATTTTCAATTTTATCTGCCTTCGAAACCTTTGCTAGATAAGGACCCACGACTTCGCTCCAGCGTTCAAGCACCATCCCCTCTTTAACTTTGCGTTCAACTCCTATGCTTTTTAAAAATTCATCTAACACCGCACCCAATAAAACAGGACCTTTTCTACGCATTGGTCACCGTCCCTAAGTTTACAATAAACTTTTTCATTTTAAATTCACCCTCAATTCCCGACAAAACATTAAGATCAGTAGCAGTTATAAAAACCTGTCCAATACTACCAACAAATGAAATCAATTTTTTAGCCCTTTCAATATCAAGTTCATCAAACGCATCATCAAGCAATAAAACTGGCGTTTCAGATTTTTTCTCTTTCAAATAAAAAAATTTCGCCATCGTTAAAGCAACCAAAAATGTTTTCATTTGTCCCTGCGATGCAAATCGTTTTACCTCATGACCGTTAATTTCAAAAACATACTCATCTCTATGCGGACCAATTAATGTAACGCCTCGTTTTATTTCTTCAGCCCTTAACTTTTTCAACGCTGCTTCGAATTTACTTTTTATCTTTTCAAAATCATCTTGTACATCAACCTCAACCTGCGTCAGATACTTGATTTCCGCATCCTCACTTTCAGAAAAATTTGAATAAGCCTTCTTGAAAAAATGGATAAAATCGTTCATAAATCTAACCTTTCTAAAAATCACCTTCGCTGCATAATTGATAAATTCTTCATCCCAAACATTAAGAAGATCAAGCCCCTGCTCAAGCTTTATATCATCACTTGCTATCGCATTTAAAATTTTGTTTCTCTGCTTTAAAACTTTTTTATAGTTGAGAATATCATCAACATAAACGGAGCTCAACTGAGCTATAGCAAGGTCAAAAAATTTCCGTCTATCCTCAGGGGCTCCCTGGATAACATCTTTGCTCCTGGGGGAGAGGATAACAACGGGAAATTTATTTACAACTATTGCAAACTTTTCCACATTCTCTTTATTTAAAAAAATCCTTTTACCTTGACCGTTCTCAAAATTCACCCTGACGCTCACCTCATTCCCATTGTCAAGTTCAAATATTCCCAAAACCTCAAAAAATTTTGCATTAAAATTTAAAACATAAGAATCAGAATTTGCATTAAAACTTTTGGTCAAACAAAGATACGAAATAGCTTCAAGTATGCTCGTTTTACCTTGTGCATTACCGCCGACAAATAAATTCAAATTTTCAGAGAACTCAAGCTGAGTATGGATGTGGTTTCTAAAATTTTTTATCTCTATTGATTTCAAAACCATTTCAAGTTTTTAGGCATTTAATCTCATTGGCATAACGAGCATCAACATCTCTCTGTCCGCTGCATTTTCATATGGCTGAACAATAGCAGCTCTTGTCGGACTGCCAAATTTAAATAAAACTTTCTCAGAATCAATATGCCCAAGAATATCGGTGATAAACTTCGCATTAAAAGCTATCTCCATTGGCTCAGCATTATATGTGCAATCTAACCTCTCCTTCGCTGAACCACCAAAATCAACATCCTCAGCCGAAACTTCAACAGATCCAGAGGGATCAAGCTTGAATTTTATCTGATTCGTAGTTGAATTCGCAAATATAGAAACACGCTTAACCGCCGAGAGGAACAAATCACGCTCAACGATGAGCTCCTTATTGTTTTCATATGGGATTACGCTTTCGTAATTTGGATATTTTTCATCGATTAATCGTGAAATAATTGTGATCCTTTCGGTTGAAAATTGAATATGTTTCTCATTGATCATAATCTCACAGGTTTCCTCATCTTCAATTGACTTCGCTATTATTTGAAGTGTTTTTGCAGGCACTATAACTCCTGCAAAATCTGTTCCCCCTTTTAAATTTGCCACACCCCTACGCGTTATCTTAACAAGCCTATATCCATCCGTGGCCACAGCGATAAACTCATCCCCTTTAAACTGAAATAAAACCCCCATCGTCGCCGGACGAAGTTCCTCCTTAGATGTTGCAAAAACCGTGTTTTCAATTATCTCTTTTAAAACTCCACCCGAAATAACAACCCCAAACCCCGCAGTTTCGCCAATCGACTCCGGTATAGCAGGAAATGAATCCGCAGGTTCAATGCTCATCTTGTATTCTCCGCCCTTGTTCGTAGTAATCAACACCCTGCTCGAATCAAGCGACTCAAACTTTAAAAGCAAACCTTCAGGTAACGCTTTAACAATGCTCGTAAGCTTGTCCTCAGGGATCGCTCCAGCTCCATCCTCCTCGCCATCCACAGGTTCAATCGTCATTCGAACCGATATCTCGAGGTCGGTTGCCGTTAAGTAAAGTGCAGTGCCCTTTAACTCAAATAAAATATCCTGAAGGATGGGCAAGGTCGTTTTTGAAGGAACAACCACAGATACCTTCGACAATGCCTCCTTTAGCCTATCACTTGAAATTGAAAAACGCATCTTACACCTCCAACTTTCCTAATTTTAAATTTCGACTGAGTTAATTTACCAAAATATCCGATAAAATTCAAGTGAAAGAGGTTTTAAATCTGTAGTTTTTACAAAAAATTTTGATTGAAAATCAATAAAAAAACGAAACTTAAGGGCGTTATTAAAGAATTGTTCCAACCAGGGGTTAGCTTGGTCACAGATTTTAAGCTCGATATTTTGCATTTTACAATTGCAAGGGTTAAATTAGTATGCCCTCATTTGAAATTTATAAGGTAAGCGGTTTAACCCTTGCTTTTGCCTTAGATTTAAAACAAAATATGGGACTTTTTATGCTTAAATTCTTTGGTCAAAATAATAAATCAAATTCTAAGCGAATGAGAAGAATTCGAAAGTTCAACAAAAGGCTTTTGGATGAAGGAGGGCATAAAATTATTATTTTTCTTTTCAGTTTAACAATGGCAATAAGCTTCAATGGATTTCATCTCCGAGTTAAATCTCCCTCTACCCACCCTTTATATGCTGGCTACATACACTTCGGCGATGGTTTATCCGAGGTATCTGAAGAACAAAGCGAAGATCCTTCGTTAAGTCCCTCTAAAAGCGCCACACTTATACCTATACCAGAAACTATAAAAGAATATCTACCCCTGATTAAAAAGTACTCAAAAGTATATGGATTTGACTGGAGATTGATCATAGCCACAATTCAACAGGAATCAAGTTTTAGACACGACGCTGTAAGCCCGAAAGGTGCCTATGGATTTCTTCAAATTATGCCAGAAACAGGGGAAGAACTTGTTATAAATGTTTCACATATTTATGACTTCAGAACCCCAGAACAAAACATCGTCGCCGGGATACACTACCTATGGATACAATTCAACCGATTCTATTCAAAAGGTATGGATTCAACTGAAGGCTTAAAGCTTGCCCTCGCAGCATACAACGCCGGACCAGGGCGTGTGCTTGACGCACAACAGATTGCTATCTACCTCGGCGAAGACCCCAATAAATGGGAAACAATTAAAACTATATTACCTCTGCTTTCAAGCAAGTATTATACACTTCACAAATACATCTGGCCAACTGGAAGACCCCGAAGTGGATATTTTAACAATTATCAGGAAACCATAAACTATGTTGATAAGATTGTGGAAAACTACAACAAATATAAAAAATGGAAATAAAACACGAACCAGGGGACCGAACTTAAAAGGTCCCCTTAATATTTATCAAATGTCAAGCACGAACTCAGCTCGCCAAACGCCGTTTTCATTTCTAACATTAAATCTATACAAGGTCACTGCTTTCACATCAATCCGTAAAGTATGCTTCTCCCTGTTTATCTCCTCACCCCAAAATTTTCCCCTAAGATTAGAATCGATGATTTCAACTTCAAATTTTGAAAAGAGCAATCGCTCGGCATCTTTGAAATAAACAACCTCGCTTAAAAAATCAAAGAGAAGCATTTCGATGGAATCTGAACTTAAAGTAACCCCCCTCTCAATCTGCGGTTCAACTGTCCCTGTATCAACCATAACCTCACTTACGGCAAGGGCTGAATCTTTAAACAAATCTTCTATCGTATTAGCCCATACCTCAACCGCAATATCGGCGATCGCCACATCTTCGTTAAATTTAAATGGCATAACGATAAAACTTTTATTTTAAACAACCATGATGATAAGCCCAGCTACCGCGCCCAATGTTGTGCAAACAAAATTAACAAAATCGTTATTAATCCATATCTTTCCGTGGATCAAATCTGTAACCTCTCCACAGTGAAATACTTTCTCAGTTATCTTTGAACAAACATTGCATTTATATTGTGCCTGAATTGTCGCACCAAGCAAACTATCAACAAAACTTCCAATAAATCCAGCAAGAACAATTGTTGCAAGTTTAAACAAACTCCATTTGATCCAAACAGCAGCGCTTAAGAATATAAAGATTGAACCAATTAAACCGCCTAAAGTCCCTTTAAGTGAAACACCGCCCGAAACCCCTGGTTCGACAGGTTTTAAATTTGTGATAAGCCTTGGCTTTGAGAAAAATAATGTCCCTATTTCAGTTGCCCATGTGTCAAATGTCGCTGCGGAAATAGAGGCAAGATAAACATAATAAAGTAGATCTTTCGGATAAAAATGATAGATTAACGCAATTAGTCCAGCAACCCCACCATTTGCTAAAACCTGATAAATATCACGCGTGCTTGTTTTTTCAAAAATTAAATCAAATTTTTTTCTCCGTTCTTTTCCTATCTTCGAAATTATACTTGACAAAACAAAAAAGGCAAGAATTGGAACCGTCCACTTCCACCCACCAACACTAAAGATTATAACTGCAAGCAAAAAAGTCCCAACTGAACCACTCAAAGACAAAAATTTTAATCTATATGATCCAACAGCGATTAAAATAGCAAGGCTGAAAGCTAACAAAGATTGATTTAACTTGTCAGCAACCACAAGCAAATGGAGCATAAATGCAGAAGCAAGAGGAATAAAAAAGTTGTCCAACCCATATGATCCAATTCCTTCAACCACGCTTACAAATAAAGCAGTTAACAAAGAGATAATGATAATTTTTTCAACAGAAAAACTTAAAACA
>JBKBWH010000129.1:0-5674 GCA_046289115.1 Candidatus Kryptonium sp. | reverse complement strand
TTACCGGATAAAAGCTACCCCGGGGATAACAGGCTGGTGAAGTCCAAGAGTTCACATCGACGGGGAGGTTCGGCACCTCGATGTCGGCTCATCGCATCCTGGGGCTGGAGAAGGTCCCAAGGGTCGGGCTGTTCGCCCGTTAAAGCGGTACGTGAGCTGGGTTCAGAACGTCGTGAGACAGTTCGGTCCCTATCTGTGGCGGGCGCAGGATACCTGAGGGGAGTCACCTCTAGTACGAGAGGACCGAGGTGAACGAGCCTCTGGTGTACCAGCTGTCACGCCAGTGGCACCGCTGGGTAGCTATGCTCGGACGGGATAAGCGCTGAAGGCATCTAAGCGCGAAGCCCACCCCAAGATTAGGTATCCCGAGGCTTTATGCCCCTAAAGGCCCCTGGTAGACTACCAGGTTGATAGGCCACAGGTGTAAGCGCCGCAAGGCGTTTAGCCGAGTGGTACTAATCGGCCGTGCGACTTAGCCAAACTAATTTTACCGCTCACAGACTAAGTCGCTATACAAGTTTCTTGGGGTTTCACCCTTCCAATTTTTGAGTTTTCCTGACCCGGTGGCTATAGCGGAGGGGAAACACCCGTTCCCATTCCGAACACGGAAGTTAAGCCCTCCAGCGCCGATGGTACTGGTCGCGCGAGCGACCGGGAGAGTAGGTCGCTGCCGGGTTTTTTATTTTAAATTCTTTATATAACCTACCCTCCGATAAACTCCTTCCGTAATAAAAGTTTTAAAACGCCATTATCCTGGCAACTTTTCTAAAAAACCTCGTTAAAAAAAATTCAATGAGTTAAGCTCGTAAGCTTCAATTCGCCAAACTTTTGTTTTTTAATTGAAATTGGGTGTAAAATTTTTTATATTTTACCTTGAGCGAAAATTTAAAACAAAAATTTATCCAAATGCGAAAAGTTATTTTAATCATTCTCGATGGATTTGGAATCCGTGATGAAAATACACCCGTTGAAGGAGATGCCATAGCACTTGCGAAAAAACCAAATTTTGATTTTCTCTATTCAAATTACCCATGGGTTGCACTCCATGCAGCAGGTGAATATGTTGGATTGCCTGATGGACAAATGGGAAATTCCGAAGTTGGACATTTAAATATAGGTGCCGGTAGAATTGTTTATCAAGACATTGTCAGAATTAGCAAGGCAATAAAAAGTGGAGAATTTTTTAAAAATGAAGCATTGCTTGGGGCGATTGAAAATGTAAAATTGAATGATAGTTCACTTCATCTTGTTGGACTTTTATCCGACGGTGGAGTGCATAGTCATATGGAACATCTGTATGCATTACTTGAACTTGCAAAAATACATGGAGTTAAAAAGGTTTTTGTTCATGCCCTTCTTGATGGAAGAGATACACCTCCATCAAGTGCAATTGAGTATGTTAGGCAGTTTGAAGCAAAAGCTAACGAAATTGGCGTTGGTAGGATAGCTGTTGTCGGGGGAAGATATTATGGAATGGATAGGGATAATAGATGGGAAAGGACTGAAAAATATTACAAAGCGATGACAGAAGCCCAAGGTGAAAAGTTTAAAAGTGCGGAGGAAGGAATTTTGAAATCTTACGAAAAAGGTATAACCGATGAATTTGTCGTTCCATTTATTATTGTAGATGAAATTGGAAACCCTGTAGGGCAAGTTAAAGATGGTGACTCGATTATATTTTTTAATTTTAGGGCAGACAGAGCAAGACAATTGACAAGGGCATTTATAGACGAAAATTTTGATAAATTTGATCGTCGTAAGATTAATGTTCATTTCGTAACAATGACCGAATATAACGATGACTTTAATGTTCCAATAGCTTTCAAACCTGTTTATTTGACCAATACTCTTGGTGAGGTTATATCAAAGTATGGATTTAAGCAGTTAAGAATTGCAGAGACCGAGAAGTATGCTCATGTAACTTACTTCTTCAGTGGCGGTAGAGAAGATCCATTTGAAGGTGAAGATAGAATTTTGATCCCTTCGCCAAAAGTTGCAACCTACGATTTAAAACCTGAAATGAGCGCTTTTGAAGTTACAGATAAAGTTATTGAGGAGATGGAGAAAAATAAGTATGCTCTTATAGTTTTAAACTTTGCAAATCCCGATATGGTTGGTCATACGGGAATAATTCCTGCAGCTGTTAAAGCAATAGAAGCAATTGATACATGCATTGGTAGAATTTATAATTCGGCGAAGAAAAACGATTATGTTATGATAATAACCGCTGATCATGGAAACGCTGAAAAGATGATCGACCCCGAGACGAATGAACCGCACACAGCGCATACTATAAATCAAGTCCCATTTATACTCGTTATGGATGAATACAGAGGTGAGTTGAAAAAAGATGGAAAGCTTGGGGATATAGCTCCAACGATACTTACTATTATGAATTTGCCAATTCCTTCAGAAATGGATGGCGAAATTTTATTGCTTGAGAAAGTGCCGTATTTCGCGAAGTAATTTAAATCAAACTAATTAGGAGGGCATTAAAATGGCGAAGGCAAAGAAAACCGCAAAAAAGCCAGCCAAGAAAGCCCCAGCCAAGGCGGGTGGCGTCTCAAAAAACTATGTTGACACGAAGTTTAAATCTTTACAGCAACAGGTCGAAGATCTTGTTAAAAGGGTAGAAGCTCTGGAGGCAAAACTTGGGATGCCCGAGAAGAAAGAAGAAGCTGTTGGGGAAACCGCCGGTGAAACTGGAGGCTAAATCCTGATGTGTTTTTTAAAGAGGGGTTGCGTCGGCAACCCCTTTGTTTTTATCTTATGTCACAAATATAGCTTCTAAACAAGTGAAAATTAAAAAAGCAAGTAAGGTCACGGGGATAATTTATTCCCCTGGCGATAAATCAATCTCCCATCGCGTAGCCCTTATCTCTGCGCTTTCAAATGGTGAAAACATTATTGAAAACTTTCTCATATCCGATGATACATTGCGAACACTGGATTGCCTAAGAAAACTTGGGGTTGAGATTGAAACCTCGGAAAAACTAAAGATAAAAGGTAGGGGGTTTAAAAACTTTCAAAAGCCAAATTCAACTCTTTATGCTGGAAATTCAGGGACGACGATTCGTCTCCTTTCGGGTATACTTGCTGGACAAAATTTTAATTCCAAAATAACAGGTGATGAGTCCTTGTGCAGGCGTCCAATGATGAGAATTGTCAAACCACTTAGAATGATGGGGGCAAAAATTGAAGCAACTGAAAACGGCACCGCACCATTGAAATTTTATGCCGTTAAAAATTTAAATTCAATCGAATATGAACTTGAAATCCCAAGCGCACAAGTGAAATCCTGCATTATATTCGCTGGACTTCATGCCGAAGGTAAAACTAAAATCATAGAAAAAATTCAGACAAGAGACCATACGGAAAGATTACTCGGTTTAAAAGTATCGACCGAAAACGGCAAAAAAATAATTGAAGTTGAACCAGAGATAAAAATTGAAAATAAATACTACTTAATTCCCGGAGATATATCATCAGCCGCATTCTTTATTGTTTCCGCTTCAATCATTCCGAATTCTCACATAGTTGTAAAAAATGTGAGCTTAAATCCAACGCGAACTGCTTTTATAGATGTCCTTAGGGAAATGGGTGCGATGATCGACTTTGAAAATGTCAGAGAAGTAGCAAACGAGCAAATTGGAGATGTGGTTGTAAAGTCTGGGAAAGAAATAAATCTTAAAAACTTGACTCTTTCTGGTGATTTGATACCAAGCATAATTGATGAAATTCCTATACTTGCAATTGCTGGGACAGCTGCTGAAGGCATTTTTGAAGTTCGAGATGCAGGTGATTTAAGAAACAAGGAAAGCGATAGGATAAAGGCAATTGTCAACAATCTCAGAAATATGGGAGTTGATGTTGAAGAATATAGCGACGGATTTTCCTTTGAAGGAAGGCAAAAGCTTAAGGGCACCTTAATTCAAACTTTCAACGACCATAGAATTGCTATGGCTTTTTCGATAGCAGGTTTAATTGCTGAGGGTGAGACGGTTATAGATAACCCCGAATGTGTAAAGATTTCTTTCCCAAACTTTTATAAGATTTTAAAAAATATCCTAAATTAGACTTTAAGCCTAATAACTTAATTGGAGGTGAAAATAAGATGGCGGAGGTTAAACTTGAAAATGTAAGCAAAATTTACCCCAATAATGTTGTTGCGGTGAGGGGGGCAACATTTGAAGTTAAAGATGGTGAATTTATGGTTCTTCTTGGACCATCTGGCTGTGGCAAAACCACAACCTTGAGAATGATAGCAGGACTTGAAGATGTCACAAGTGGGTATATCTACATTGACAACAAAATTGTCAACGACATCCCTCCAAAGGATAGGGATATAGCGATGGTCTTTCAAAATTACGCTCTATATCCACACATGACGGTTTATGAAAATATGGCTTTCGGTCTAAAACTTCGCAAATATCCAAAAAGTGAAATTGATAAAAGAGTTAAAGAAGCAGCCAAGATTCTAAACATTGAACATTTGCTTGATCGGAAACCGAAAGAACTCTCCGGGGGACAAAGGCAGCGTGTCGCAGTTGGAAGAGCTATCGTTAGAAATCCGAAGGTTTTTCTTTTTGATGAGCCTCTTAGCAATCTTGATGCAAAATTTAGAGTTCAGATGAGGACAGAGATTTCAAAACTCCATCAAAAACTTGGCGCAACTATGATTTATGTGACACACGATCAAGTTGAAGCGATGACGATGGGAGATAGAATTGTTGTCATGAAAGATGGAATAATCCAGCAGATAGATACACCTTTAAATCTTTACAACTTTCCAAAAAATAAGTTCGTTGCGGGTTTCATCGGTAGCCCTTCAATGAATTTTCTTGAAGGGAAAATATTTCACGAGGAGGGTTTAAAATTTATTGAAAATAACAATGGGCTTAGGTTATCAATACCGCAGGAGTATTATGATAAGCTGAAAAATTATGTTGGCAAGGATGTAGTTTTGGGCATAAGACCTGAGCATATATATGATCCAGTTTATACTCAAATACCAAGCGGTGAAAGAGTAAATGTTTTGGTAGATGTTGTTGAGCCAATGGGGAATGAGATTTATCTTTATTTTACAACAGCGACATCTCAATGCGTTGCCCGAATCCCTGCACATGAGGAACCTAAAACCGAAATTTATAAAGAGCTTGTGTTCGATGTAAGGAAAGCACATTTCTTTGATAAGGATACTGAAGAATCTATTTTACATGGGCAGTGATGTCGTCCAGAAAATTAATGAAAATAGTTGAAGAGATAATTGCTAAAGATGATGAAATTCTTGTTCCAGCACGAAAAATTTATCTGACTATAAAATATCATTATAAAACCACATCGCTTCCTTCCTTTTTAGATTTTGTAAATTTGCTGAAAAGAAGCAGAAAATTTGAAGTGATTGAATCAATTGGAACTCTTTACTATGATCTTCCCGAAAGCGTTGAAAAGATTCTTATGCAAGTTGGAATTTATGGCACAGGTCCAAGAGTTAAATTTCGTTCTGTTAAATTAACGCCCAAATTACTTAAGGAAGCATTTTTAAGAAGTTATGATAAAATGAGAATTGGTCTGGAAAGCTTGCTTGCAAAAGTCTCAGCGGAAACGGATTTACCGCATGATGAAATAAATAAAATTATCTCTTCATTCACAGAACTTCGGGACCAGATAAATA
>JBKBWH010000128.1:0-5723 GCA_046289115.1 Candidatus Kryptonium sp. | reverse complement strand
GAGGTAATCGTTGATGTTTACCCTGACAAAGTATTTATTGGAAGGGTAGCGCAAAAAAATCCTGCTGTAAGCTCCATTTCAAAAACATTTTCAGCTGAAGTTGAAGTACCTAACGCTCAGCTTCTTTTAAGACCCGGGATGTTTGCGAGAGTCAAAATAAAAGTTGGTAAAAGTCAAGGGATAATAATTCCTGAATCAGCTGTGGTTCCGCTTCCCGGTTCAAATGTAAACTATGCTTTTGTCGTGCAAGGAGACATTGTTAAGAGAAGAAATATAACAATTGGGAGAAAATTTGACGGAGAAGTTGAGGTGTTAAATGGAGTAAATGAAAATGAAATGGTTGTGATAACTGGACAGACAAAACTCTCTGATGGAACCAAAGTAAAAATAATAGAATAAAACTAAGCAGGAGGTGTAAAGATGAGTTTACCAAGATTATCTGTAAATAGACCTGTCACGGTCATAATGTTTTACATGGCGTTAGCAGTTCTTGGTGCCTTCGCTCTTTCGCGCCTTGCGATAGATCTTCTCCCAAAGCTTGAACCCCCAGCAATAAGCGTCGTCACAATTTATCCAGGCGCATCAGCAGAAGATGTCGAGCAAAAAGTAACAAAGCTAATTGAAGAACAAGTTAGTACGATCAATAATGTTTCAAAAGTTACCTCGAGCTCAAAAGATAACATATCAATTATAACTGTCACATTCAACGGGGGTACAGATATAGCTGAGGCAACAAATGATGTCAGGGACGCTATAGATAGGGTAAAAAGAAGACTTCCAGATGATGCAGATGAGCCTTCCATTTTTAAATTTAGCACATCGACTTTACCTGTTATGATGATTGGGATTAATTCAAGTGAAAGTTTCCCTGGCATCAATAAAATCATTGAAGATAAGATAGCTCAACCGTTGAGACAGGTTCCAGGTGTTGGCTCGGTCTTTGCAGTAGGTGGTCCATATCGTGAAATTTTAATAAGAGTTGACCCTAAAAAACTTGAGGCATACAACTTATCAATACAGCAAATTGCTCAAATACTTAACTCTGAAAATCTCTCCCTCCCAGCTGGAATAATTAAAGTTGGAACTAAAGAATATAGCGTTCGCGTCCCCGGTGAATTTAAATCAATTGAAGAAATTAAATCAGCCATCGTAGGAAACTATCAAGGTGCCCTTGTCTATTTAAGGGATGTGGCAGATGTAATTGACACAATAAAGGAACAAACTCTTTATGTTAAGATAAACAACACACCCGGGGTTTTACTTTTTATCCAAAAGCAAGCAACTGCAAACACAATTGAAGTTGTTGAGGCAGTTAAAAAAACTCTTCCAAAAATTGAAAAAACATTGCCAAAGGATGTCAAACTTAACATCGCTTTTGATTCATCTGAATTTATAAAAAATTCGATCCGAAATTTAAGCAACGCAATCGTATATGGAGGCATTTTCGTAATTCTCGTCGTCCTTTTGTTCTTGCGAAAAATTAGAGCAAGCTTGATAATAATTCTAACGATTCCATTCTCATTAATAGTTGCATTTATAACGCTTTATCTAATTGGTGGAACTATAAACCTTATTTCACTTGCATCCCTTGCCATTGCAGTTGGTATCGTGGTTGATAATGCAATAGTTGTGCTCGAAAACATAACGCGACACATCGAACGCGGAGAAAACCCAAAAACTGCTTCAGTTATAGCTGCAAATGAAATTGGACTTGCAATCTCCGCTTCATCATTGACCAATATAGCGGTATTTCTCCCACTTGCTTTTCTAACTGGAATAGCTGGTTTCCTTTTCAAAGAACTTGGAATACTTGTTACGGTAATGGTATTAACCTCACTCCTTGCTTCATTGACTTTAACCCCAACTTTATCCTCCAGATGGTTGAAAAGTCAAGAAAAAATAAAGGGTAAATTCCTCGCAAATCTTTTTAATGTAAGTGAAAGATGGTTTCAAGCGATTGAAAGTTTTTATAGTAACTTCATATCTCAGGCTTTGAGACATAAGGCGGTGGTTATACTTGCTGCACTGATTTTATTCATTGGCTCGTTCATAATTTTTAGATTTGTTGGATTTGAATTTTTCCCAGCAAGTGACACAGGGCAAATTCAGGTGATTGCGCAACTTCCCATTGGAACAAGAATTGACGAAACGATAAAGGTAGGTGAGCAATTGCAAAAAATTGTAGCAGAAGAAATACCTGAGAAATGGAGAAAATATATTTTTATGAGAGTTGGAACAACGGAACAAGGCTTCGCCACAATAACAGGTCAAGTTGAAGGTAACAATGTTGTAACCGTTGGGGCAAGACTTGTCCCATTAAAGGAAAGGAAAGTAACTGTCCAAGAACTTGGTGCAAAAATTAGGGAAAGGGCGAAATTAATTCCTGGGATTGAAAAGTTTGAGATTTCAAGAGGCTCAGATTTCCAAGCGCTGTTATTTGGAGGCGGAAAACCACTTAGCGTTGAGGTTGTTGGCTACGATCTGAATTTAACTTCACAAGTTGCAGAAAAAATTAAAGAAGAACTTGAAAAAATCCCCGGAGCAAAAGATGTTCAAGTTGGAAGAAGTGGTCTTACACCAGAAATAAGAATTGAAATTGACAAACAAAAGGCATCCTCACTTGGACTTAACACAGCTATCATTGCTACCACGATAAGATCAAGCATCTATGGACTTAAGGCAACAACCTATAAGGAACTCGGAGATGAATACGATATAACAATTCGTCCGGATGCCGATTTGAGAAATAGCATTTCATACATTGGCGAAATCCCCGTGCGTAGCGTATCAGGAAACATTGTCAAAATTAAAGATATAGCAAGAATCTATGATACATTTTCCCCGATCGAGATCCAGAGAAGAGATAGGCAACGAATTATACCCGTGGGTGCAAATGTTGAAGGAAGAGCCTTAGGCGATGTCGTGAAAGATTTACAAGAGCGAATCTCAAAGCTTGATATACCGCCTGGCGTTGAAATTAGATTTGGCGGTCAGGTTGAAGAACAAGCGAAATCGTTTCGCGATCTTTTTCAAGTTTTAATCCTTGGCATAATACTAACTTATATGATTATGGCTTCACAATTTGAATCCCTTCTTCATCCATTTGTTATAATGTTCTCTGTTCCTTTCGCTTTCACAGGGGTTGTGCTTGGATTGCTTATTTTCGGCGTACCGTTTGGTCTTACTGCATTTATGGGCTTAATAATGCTTGTAGGTATAGTCGTAAACAACGCGATTGTCCTTGTCGACTACACGAACCTTTTACGAGCCAGAGGTTATGAACTTCTTGACGCGATAGTTACCGCTGGGAGAACTCGTCTACGCCCTGTTTTGATGACGACACTTACAACGATTTTGGGAACTTTGCCACTTGCGGTTTTTAAAGGTGAAGGTTCAGAGCTTTGGCGTCCTTTGGGCATAACGATGCTTGGCGGTTTAACATTTTCAACCTTGATAACTCTTGTGCTCGTGCCAACCATTTATTCAATTTTTGAACATAAAAAGGTGGAGGTTAAATGAAACTTGTGATGCTCGTTTTCAATCAAGCCCTTGAAGATGAAGTTATAAAGATATTTGACAAACTAAACATTCGAGGTTTTACTCAAATCAAGGATGTTTATGGCCGAGGCTCAGATAAAGGCGAACCGCACTTTGGGACGCATGTATGGCCGGAAATTAACATGCTTATCTTCACCGTGGTCACAGATGATAAAGTTGGGGATATTTTAAATGAAGTGAAATTTTTAAACAATAGGTTTGAAGATGAAGGATTGCATGCTTTTGTTCTAAATGTTGAACAGATGATATAAAAAAAGGCGGGCTTTTAAGCCCGCCCATATTATCCAGCTATAAACTCCCCACCATCAACCCCAATTACATTTCCTGTAACCCATTGCATATCATCATGACTTAAATGAACAATTGCCTTTGCAACATCTTCTGGCGTTGTCAATCTACCCGATGGATTTCTTTTAAGCGAATATTCAATCATTTGCTCATTCCCGGGGATCTTTCTCAGCGCTGGCGTATCTGTAACCCCAGCTCTTATCCCGTTAACGGTTATTCCATACTTCGCAAGCTCATAAGCAAGTTGTCTTATATGAGATTCAAGAGCAGCTTTAGCTGCCGACACAGGTCCATAATATGCCCAAACTCTTGTAGACCCTTCACTTGTCATCGCAAAAATTCGTGTTCCCTTGCCTATCAATTTGCGATGGAATAGATCTTGAACCCAATACACTAAGCTATGTGCCATAACATCAAGCGTCATATCCATTTGCTTCGGAGTTACCTGTTCATCAGGGTTTTCAGCTATATACGGTCTTAAAGTTCCAAAAGCAAGCGAATGAAGAACAACTTTTATAATTGATGGTTCGTTTGCAAACCTTTTTTCAATTGCGTCTAAAACTTCTTTTCTTTTCTCATGGTCTGCAGCATTGACATTGAAAAATTCAACTTCAACTCCATTTCCTTTTATCTGCTCTATCACCTTTTCAACATTTGACATCGTAGCAGCTCTATCAAGGTGAACACCAAAGATATTATAACCATTCTTTGAAAGTTCAATTGCAGTAGCAGCACCAAAGCCACTTGATGCGCCAAGAATTAATGCCCATTTTTTAATTTCCTTTTCCAAGTTTTTATCCCTCCTTTAATTTTAAATTCCTCTTCTGCTCAGATTTTTCTTCACAATTTCCAATGCTTCTTCCTCAGAAATTTTCAGCCGTGCTCTCGCCATTTTGACTGCCGTTTCAAGTAAATCAATTTTTCCTGTAAGATAAAGCCAAATATGGTATCCAAGGCGATTTAAATCGTTGAGCTCTTCCGCCGGAATTCCCTCAACACTTGAATACGCAATCTTTTCAAGGCTATCCAACGGAAATTCTTTAACTGATGCTGGGGGTTTCGTTGTCATCCGAGTTTGAAGTTTTTTTCACAATTTTACGATTTTATGATGAAATTTTCAAGTTTACATCGGGAAAGCTCCAATTTGATTTTTTACGAGTTATAACTTATATTTAAAACTCAAAAGCATATTTATTTTCCGGGATGGTCTCTGAAAACATCCACAAAATAAAACAAAAAATTTGGGAGGTTTGCCAAAAGGTAGGTAGAAACCCAGATGATATCACCATTGTAGCGGTTACAAAAACTGTACCCGTAGAGAAGATAAAAGAAGCTATTAGCGCTGGAATTTATGATATCGGTGAAAATAGAGTCCAAGAGCTCCTTGAAAAGAGAAACTCGATTGAAAATGTAAGATGGCACTTCGTCGGACATTTGCAAACTAACAAAGTTAAATACATAGTTGATTTCATTCACTTGATTCACTCGGTCGATAGCTTAAAACTTGCTCTTGAGATTGATAAACGAGCAGAAAAGATAAATCGCAGCATCGATGTCTTAATTGAGGTTAACACATCGGGAGAGAAAACAAAATATGGCGTTAAGCCAGAAGAAACGATTGAGCTCGTTAAGCAGATCTCGGAAAAGTGTAAATTTGTACGTGTCAAGGGTTTGATGACGCTTGCAGCATATTCACCAGATCCAGAGAATGCTCGGCCGATGTTTAAATTATTGAAAAATTTAAGCGATGAAATAGCGAAACTCAAACTCAAAAATGTTGAAATGAAACATCTATCAATGGGAATGAGCAATGATTATTGGATTGCAGTTGAAGAGGGCGCAACGATTGTAAGAATCGGAACCGCCATATTTGGACC
>JBKBWH010000127.1:0-5806 GCA_046289115.1 Candidatus Kryptonium sp. | reverse complement strand
GGGAGCGGGTCATTGCAGTTGATCCAAGGAAGAAGGTTGTTGTAACCGAGAGGGGCAAATATTTTTATGATAAACTTTTAATTGCAAGTGGAGCTTCGCCAAGGATTCTTGATATCCCTGGGGCTAAAAATAAAAGGGTTTATGTTTTGCGAACTTATGAAGATGCTGAAAAAATTAAAAGTGACGATTCAAAGGAAGTGGTGATAATTGGTGGGGGACCTGTTGGGGTTGAGGCAGCTTTGTCGCTTTTAAATTTCAAAGAGAAAATCACAATGGTTGAGATCGCACCTTATATATTGAGCACTGTGTTTAGTAAAACGGTTTCGGAGATGATAGAAAAACAACTTATTGAAAGAGGTATTGAAATTCTGAAGAATGAAGAGCCGATTGAGATTTCGGGTAATCCTGTAAAGTCGGTTAAGACAAATAAACGAAAGATAAGATGTTCATCTGTTATTATTGGTGTTGGGGTTGTTCCAAATACTGATTTTGTTAAGGATGTTCTCAGGCTTGGACCGAGGAATGGGATTCTTGTTGACGAAAGGATGCAAACATCTGAGTCTGATATTTACGCTGCTGGTGATTGTATTGAGTTAAAAAGTTTGATTGATGGAAGTATAAGACCTTTCCCTGTTTGGCCTAATGCTCAAGAGACGGGCAAAGTTGCGGGAGCTAATATGGTTGGGTGTGATCTAACTTATGAGGGCGGTATAAGAGTTAACGCTTTAAATGTTTTTGACAAGGTTTACTTCTCGATCGGCGATGTTTATGATGAAAGTAAAAGAGCAAAGGAAATTGAGCGAAATGGCACGATTGAGTTTTATTATTTTAGTAACGGCAATTTGATCGGGGCTGAAATTATAGGTGATGTTAAATATGCTGGCTTGTTGAAAAATATCATTGGGAGAAAACTATCAATTGATATAGATAGTTTCAACGGGGTATATGACTTTATTGAATTCACCGCACCTGCTGTAAAGCATTGAATTATCAAGAAAATTCTGCTTTGAAATTTGAAAGGACAGCTTTTTGAAAAAATTGAGACGAGAGAATTTACGATGGAAGATGTCAATTTCATTTTAAAGGTCCAACAGGAGTTGAAAGAGAAAGGCGATTTGGATTCTTTTTGTGATAAGATGTTTCTCGAGCTTTTAAGTGAAATCCAAAGTTCTGGTTCCTTATTTGGTAGAATTGCTTATGTTGGTGCTAAACCTGTTGGTTTTGTTTTCGGGGATACTCGACCGAAGTGGTATAGTGGTCCTGAGTGTGGATGGTTGATTGGCATTTTTGTTTTACCTGAGTATAGAAGGCAGGGCATAGGTAGAAGGCTTATTGCTGAGTTTTTTGATAAAGTGAGGGAGCTTGGCTTGAAAAAAGTATGTGTTATGGTTGAATTTGCTGATGAGGAAACGCTTGCATTCTTGCGTAAAATGGGCTTTAAGCGAAGTAAGTTTGTTCACTTTGAAAAACAAATTTATTAAACAAAGGGAGGTTTAAGAGATGCAAAAGCAGGAAACATTTTATGAAGCCGTGAGAAGAAACGGGATTTCAAGGCGTGATTTTTTGCGCTTTTGTTTTTTAACCACAGCTTATCTTGGTCTTGAAAGTAGCATGGTTTCTAAGGTTGTTCGTGCGCTTGAGTCAAAACCGCGCCCACCTGTCTTTTGGCTCAATTTCGCTGCGTGTACATGTTGCACTGAATCTCTTATAAAGTCCTCACGTCCATTGATTTCAGATGTGATTTTAACTGCTATATCGCTTGATTATATGGAAACGATTCAAGTAGCTGCTGGTCATCAAGCTGAAGAGATTGTATGGGAGGGGGTGAAAAAGAATTTCGGCAACTACATCCTTGCTGTTGAGGGTTCCGTTCCAACAAAAGATGGTGGAGTTTATTGCACTGTTGGAGGTATGACAGCGATTGAATACCTTAAAAAAGCAGCGCAGGGCGCAAAAGCAATAATTTCTGTCGGTTCCTGTTCATCTTTTGGCTGCGTTACCACTGCTTATCCTAATCCTACGGGTGCTAAACCGATCTATAAAATTATCACCGATAAACCAGTTGTTAATATCCCGGGTTGCCCGCCAATTGCTGAGGTTATAGTTGGGACGATAGTTCATCTTATTACATTTGATTCACTTCCAGAGCTTGACTCGCTGAAGAGACCAAAGGTCTTCTATGGTCAAAGAATCCATGATAAATGTTATCGTAGAGCTTTCTTTGATGCTGGGATGTTTGTTGAAAAATTTGATGATGAAGGTGCAAGAAAAGGATGGTGTTTATACAAAGTTGGTTGCAGGGGACCAGTCGCATATAATGCTTGTTCTGTTGTAAAATGGAATGAAGGCGTAAGTTTTCCGATTCAGTCGGGGCATCCATGTATAGGTTGTTCAGAGCCTGATTATTGGGATAAGACACCGCTTTATCAGCATGTTGCGGATGTTCCTTTGCCTGGGTTCGCAACAGCGGATGATATTGGTAAAGGGTTTGCCATAGGTGTTGCAGTTGCAACCGGTGCTCATCTTGCTGCTTCAATTGTTAAGAAAGCAGTGCAAAAAGCTAAAAAAGCAGAAGTTCAAGGAGAAAAGAAACAACAAAAGGAGGAATAAAAAATGGCACAAAAAGTTGTTGTAGATCCAATGACCCGAATTGAGGGTCACCTTAGAGTTCAAGCAATCGTTGATGGGAATGTTATCAAAGATGCTTCTTGCACGAGCGCTCTTTTCAGAGGGATTGAAATAATTTTAAAGGGTAGGGATCCGAGGGAAGTTTGGGCTCTTGCCGAGAGAATTTGTGGTGTTTGCACATTGGTTCACGCAGTTACTTCTGTAAGAGCGATTGAAGATGCTCTTAAAATTAAGATACCAAAAAATGCTAACTTGATAAGAAACATAATGATTGCAACTCTTTATGTTCATGACCATACTGTTCATTTTTATCATCTTCATGCGCTTGATTGGGTTGATGTTGTTTCGGCATTGAAAGCAAATCCAAAAGCTACAGCTGAACTTGCGCAAAAGATTTCAAATTGGCCTAAGTCATCGGTTGGATATTTCACTGATATTCAAAACAGATTAAAGAAGTTCGTCGAATCCGGTCAACTTGGAATTTTTGCAAATGCGTATTGGGGACATCCCGGTTATAAGCTACCACCAGAGGCAAATCTTCTTGCGGTTGCACATTACATTGAAGCGTTAAATTGGCAGAAGGAAATAGTGAAAATTCATACTGTCTTTGGTGGTAAGAATCCACATCCAAATCTTCTTGTTGGTGGAATGCCCTGTGCAATTAATTTGAACCATCCCGATGCAATTAACATTGATAAACTCGCTCTTGTCAAGTCCAAGATCGAAGAAGCAGAGCAAATCGTTGAACAACTTTACTGGCCTGATCTTCTTGCTATTATGTCATTTTATAAAGAATGGGCAAAGTGGGGTGGAGGTGTAAGTAAGAAGGGTGTTCTCGACTATGGTGAATTCCCAGAAGATACAGGTGATATAAAAACGATCTTAGGCACAAATAGATGGAAAGGTGGAGCCGTTCTTGATGGCAATCTTAACGAAGTTCACGAAGTTGATCCGACTGATCCTGAACAAATTCAAGAGTATGTTGCTTATTCTTGGTATGAATATTCAAAGGGTGATAAAATTGCATTTCATCCGTGGGATGGTGAAACAAATCCTAAATATACTGGACCAACACCTCCTTGGGAATTTCTTGACATGGATAAAAAATATTCATGGATGAAGGCACCACGCTGGCGCGGGAAACCGATGGAGGGCGGACCTCTTGCAAGGACTATTATCGCTTTAGCTCATAAAGATGAAGAAGTGAAAGCTTATGTTGATGAAGCCCTTAAGAAACTTGGTCTTCCTTTTGATGCAATGTATTCAACGCTTGGTAGAACTATTGCAAGGGGAATTGAAACGAGAAGATCTGTGACAATGTTGAAAAAACTGTTTGATGAACTTATCGCAAATGTCAAAGCTGGTGATTATCAGACCGCGAATATGGAGAAGTGGGATCCAGGCAAATGGCCAAAGGGTGAGATAAAAGGAGTTGGGACATACGCAGCGCCTCGTGGTGCTTTAGCACATTGGGTTAAAATTAAAGATGGTAAAATTGCAAACTATCAAGCTGTGGTTGCGACGACATGGAACGGCTCACCAAGAGATGCCCTGGGTCAGCGTGGTCCAATGGAAGAGTCTTTGATCGGTGTCCCAATTCATGATCCGCATAAGCCACTTGAAATTTTAAGAGTGATTCACTCTTTTGATCCGTGTCTTGCTTGTTCAACTCATGTTTTAGATGTAAATGGGAATGAAATAACGAAAATTGAAATTTTATAAAAACAAATTTGGTGGAAGAAATGCAAGCAAATCAAATATATCCGGTTGAATCAGAATGTGTAACAAGATACTATGTTTGGGACGGCGTTGTAAGGGTTAGCCATTGGATAAATGTAATCGCGGTTGGAGTTTTAATTTTCACAGGTTTTTATATCAGTACTCCGTTTTATCGCCCAACTGCTGATGAGCCGTTTGGTGCCACCGTTATGGCAACGATGAAGAATTTACATTTTCTCTTTGCAATAATTTTTACATTAAATGGTTTGTTCCGTGCTTATTGGTTCTTTGCAGGAAATACATATCGTCAGTGGTTTAGATTTCATATTTGGAGGGCTGATTTTTGGAAAGAAGCATGGTGGAAACTAAAGGATTATATAACATTGCGATATACGGATTATGAGCTTCACACACTTGGTCACAATACACTTGCTACTTTAACTTATGTAATACTTTTCCTTGTGGCTTCGGTTCAAGGTTTGACTGGATTTGCGATGGCTGGGAAGATAAATCCCGGCGGATTTTTTGATACTTTGTTCGGGTGGGTAATTCCACTCTTTGGAGGTGAAGCAAATGTTAGGATGATTCACAAGCTGATAATGTGGGGAATAATTGGATTTATGATTCACCATATCAGTTTTGTCATCTATCTTGAGGTCTTCAGGGAGAAGGGGATGCTGTCATCAATGATAACTGGTTTAAAGACAAGACCGTTTGGTTGGCAACCCGTTGAAAAGCCATGGGAGAAGAAGGAAGGGTGAAAATTGGTATTCTTGGCATAGGTAATCCATTGCTTGGTGACGATGGATTTGGTGTTGAGGTTGTTAAAAAGTTAAAAGAAGAAATTGGGGAGTCACCAGATGTTGAGATTATTGATGGTGGCTCCCTGGGTATTTATCTTTTGCCATATCTTGAAGACAAAACCCATCTTATTGTCGTTGATGTTGTAAATTTCGGTGGAAAACCAGGGGAAATTGTAAAGTTTGAGTTGAGCAAAATTCCAGCCTTTATTGGTTTAAAAGTATCTGAACATCAGATAACTTTTCATGAGGTTATTGCGTTGATGAATCTTCTTGAAATAAAGCCAGTTGAAAGTGTTTTGATTGGGGTTCAACTGAAGAGAAATGAATGGGGTGCTGAAATGAGCGATGAGGTAAAAGGAGCAATCGGTGAAGTTGTTGAAAAAATAAAGGAGCAAATAGAAATTTGGAGGCAAGGGAATGCGAACTGATTTGATAAATGCAGTTTTTCTTTTAAACGAGATAAGACATGCATTGGTGGAACTAAAAAATGAGGGTAGGAAAAGGGTTATAAATTTGAGTAATTTTCCATTATCTAATGATGAAGCGAGATTTATTGATGAGGCACTTGGGAGAGGAAATGTTAAAATAATTTACGAAGGAGTTGAGTTAACAATTTGGCAGGAGACGAAAATTTCAGGCGTATGGTGGGGAGAGTA
>JBKBWH010000126.1:0-5838 GCA_046289115.1 Candidatus Kryptonium sp. | reverse complement strand
ACGCTATACCTCTCCTCAACCCCACGAACATTTACAAATTTGCCCTGCTTAACAGAAACACCAACAATCTTTGCCATAAGATCAGAGGAAGTTGACGCAGTTGTTAATTTTATCTGTTCATAGCTCAGACCATCAAATATACCCATGCTCATCTGTTTGGCTGCAATAAAACTTTTCAATGAGATATTGTCTTGCTTCACAGAGCCGGTGACCTCGACCTTGCCAAGCTCGATAACATCGGGTTTCATCCTGAAATTGATCTCACTTCCCTTATCAACGACGATCACAGTGTCAATTGTTTTGTAGCCAACATAACTTACTTTCACCCTAACCTTTGACTTGCTTACATTGATTCTAAATGCACCTTCAAAATCTGTAGTTGTTCCTCTATTTAATTCTGGGATGAAAACATTGGCACCAATTAATGGTTCACCCGTTGCTGAATCAATAACTTTTCCTGAGATTTGAAATTGGGCGAGTGAAAAATTCAAAAACAAGAGGGAAAAACTTATGACAAGTAATAAAATCTTTCTCATAGAAACACACCAATTAATTTTTTTCACCACCAAATTAGCCCGCTTGCTTAAAGCAAAAATAAAGGAAGTGTTAAGAAATGGTTAATTGTGCTAACTTAAAAATCGTAAAACGATGGGATTTTTAACTGAAACTTAACAATTTGCAATTTGGAATTTAAATTTGCTCGGTTAGATATTTTATTATCGCGGGAGTTATGTCAAGAAGTGATTTTATGCTCATCGCAACTTTTTCCTTCCCCTTTCCCCAAATTATGGTTGGAACCTTATTTAATGTGTGGGTCTTTATTGAAAGGTCTTCAATATTTCCGTGATCGCTTGTTAAAATTATCAAATGTTCATCCAAATTTGTGTTTGTAAGCAACGAATCAAGAAAACGTTCAATTCTATCGATATACTTCAAAGCCAACTCAAAATCTTGATTATGCCCAGCTTCATCTGTGAATGGAAATTCATACATAACAAAGTCATACTTACAAAGCAAATCAGCAATGATTTTACCTGATTCCTCAGGAGTGATGATTTTCACATCTGGATAAAACCTCTTCAAGAACTCACCCGTCAAATCAGCAGGCACAGCCTTGCCATCTTGCAGTTCTTTATCATACCATCTAAATGGAACTTGTGAAGCCATAACGGCATAAGTTGTGGCGGAAAGTCTTTCACCACGAATCTCAAAATAATGCTTCGAATAAGCATTTGCGAATGTTGCCCTCTTGCCAAGTTTCTTCAACTTAAGAAATATACTTTCTGAAAGAAGAATTTTTCTAAGTGTCGGGGTCGGCAGCCCATTTATATGAGCTTGCATCATCTCAGCGGCATTTACACCTGTAAAGATAGCAGTTTGACCCGTGGCACTTTGTGGATAGCCGGGTATATTTAAAGTTGCATCTGTTGGAACTATGATACCATCATATTCAGCCCTGAAATTATCCCCGCCAATAAATGCACGAAAAAATTTCGATCTATACCTTGCAAGTGGATTTTTCTCCGGGTCATCCTCACCTATCCCAACACCATCAAAAAATAAAAGAGCAACCGACATTTTAAAACTCAAGCTTTAATTTTACATTCGCGTTTAAACCAGTTATCAAATCATAACTTAAATTTGTCTCTGTTTTTAGCTTACGATTGCTAAGCATTGCAGTTATCACCGCATCAACAGCGCTCAAAACATGATTTGCAACTAAAACAAAAGCAGAGGTTGTCGCAATAGAATAAAAATCGTTCGCTTTCCCTCTCTCAGATGAATAAAATTTAAACTTTGGCGTAGGTTTTAATTCCGAAACATTTTCGGGAACGAAATTTCTATCGAAATCATTCCAACCCGGAGCATATTGATGATATTTCCCAATTAATTCGTAGTATTGCTGTTCCCCATAAAATGGAAGCGTATGAGAAAATCCGCCGGAGAGTCGACTTATGTATCTCTCAGCTTCATTTAACCTTGACCAATCAACCCTTTGCCAAGGTTTTAAGCTCAGATCAGGCGTTATACGAATTATCGGTGCATCTGGAGTGCCATATTTTGTCATCCACTGGTTCATCCACTCTGCATAGTCAACGACACTCCAATTTTCATCAGCGTATTGTTTGAACCTTATCGTTTGTTCATCGCCTTTTTTAGTATAGGAAAAATAAACGACCCACAGAGCGACTTCAGCGGTAAAAAACAGCGCAGACTTCAAATAACTTTTTGTGTAAAATTGCCCACCACCTGGAATTACAGCCGATAATAAACCAGCTTTTAACGGTGAGTATTTATTAAACTTATTTTCCTTGCCCTCCGATGAAACTGTCAACACAGAAAAATCAAGGCTAAGTTGACCCGTTGAAAGTTTCAATTCCTGCGCTTGTAAAGTTGAAATCAAAACCAAAATTATAAAAAAAGTCTTTTTCATTTTTGCACCGCATTAGTTTTATTCAATCGAATCAAATTCAAAAACAACACCAAAATAAAACCTCACATCTCGCCCAAAACTATATTTTACCTTGTTTATAACCCTGTCAAATTTATCAAACCCATAAGCAACGCTTGCAAATATTTTCATCGGGAAAATATAAAATGAAGTCCCATCAATTCTCAACTCAACTCCAACATCTTTTTTAAAATCCTTTAGCCTCGTCCCATCGTTCCACGCATTTCCATAGTCAAAGAACAGACCGAAGTAAATTCTTTGAAAACCAAGATTTAAAATCTGAAGATGAAAATAATCCACTATGGGAAATCTGTATATTGTCCTCAGTGTCAAAATTTCATTTCCGCCAAATGAATAAAACGAATACCCGCGCATTCCGATCAAACCACCGAAATAAAAGTTAAAAAATTCATCAACAGGCTTACCAAGTATGCTTCCGTATTTAAGGATAAAACCAAGCGTATGGTTCTTCAACGGCAACCCTACATATTCATTCCAATTCAACTCGAATCTCCAAAAGTTAAATTTTCTATAAACAGGGACTAAAACCCCATCCTTGAGCTCATATGTCCCGTCTGGATTTAACTTATTAAACTCATAATTCAAACGCAAACTAACCTTTCTACCAACAGGATTTATGTCAGAGTTACTCTTAGGTTGTATCCCACTGAATGCAAAATTGAAATAAAAAGTGCGCCCGATAAAGTAAACATCATCAGATGACCGGACAAGCGTTTTCGTTTCGGGGATAGTAAAACTTTTTATCTCAGCCGAATACCTTGAAAATGTGAAACCAGTTTTTAAATCTAAATTTGGCAAGAAAATTTTCCATTTAAACGAAAGGTCAACCTCGGTCAAGTGATATACAACATCAACAGGTATTAAATTCAATCCAAGCGTGATGGGATATTTCACGACACGAGTGACATTATATGCTTCAAGTGTAAATTTCGGTTTCAGCCCAAGTTGATAAAGCAACGGAAATCGATCGTTAAATTCAAACATTAAAAATAAATCGCGCTCAAATTTTTTATTCATCAGCGCACCTGCAAAAAAGCTATACTTCCCAACGACATCGGTCGAGTAAGTGTAAAACCCAAACTTTATAAGGTCAATTCCACGATCATGCTTGTTATAATTGTCAAACCGAAAAATAGGATAAAATGAAAGGGATGTGTAAACATTTTTATACTCTTTAACCTCAAACTCCGGAAGGTTTGAATCATCATAATCGCTCGAGTGGGCTAAATGAAAGTTCGGCATAAAATTATTTTCATAAGCAAGCAAATCAAAAACCTCAGCTTGCCTAAACCTTTTAACTTGCCCTATGTATGCTATTTTAAACCCATCAGAAGTATAAGTTGAATAAACCATTTTATCATCAATAACATCTGGCATAAATGCGCCACCGTAGACATTCGTAAGTTGTGATATTTCCCCTGTTAATGTGTCAAGCTCATAGATATTGAAGATCCCAGTTCTATCCGAGGAAAAATAAATTTTTCTCCCATCTTTAGAGAAAGTTGGATTTCGTTCATCGCTCACAGTAGCCAAAATAGGTTTAAATTCCAACGTCTCTATATCAATAACCCCAATGTCCCTGTTATTCTTCAAAGAGTAATCAAACAAAATTTTCTTGCCATCGGGTGAAAAACAAAGCCCATAAATTTGCTCTCCATTATTAAAGTTGGTCAACATCTTCACTTGCTTTTCGGTTAGGCTATGTATGCTGTCAAGTTTTATAATCCCAATGTTTGAAGTCCCGTCTTTGTAAGTTACAAAGGCAAGAAATTTCCCATCTGAGGATACTGCGGGATTATTAGCCCTTAAACCATAGGTTAACCTTCTTTCCTTCTTTGATTCGAGATCATAAACGAAGATATCGTATAGGCTTCGCCAGTTTTTGTTTTTTCTAGTTTTCTTTGAGTAAAAAATTTTCTTCCCATCAGGCGACCACGCTATGGATGAGGTAACGCCAGAGACAAGTCTATCTTCTTTCCCATTTTTAAGATCATACAAATAAATTGCGGATGGAGAAAAGTAATCGTTTCCCTTATTTGAAATATAAGCCACCCTCTCCCCATCTGGAGAAAATTTCGGATAAAAATTTCCAAAGCCATCCGATACAATTAGATTCCCTTCAACTCTTTCGCCAATTGCTTTAATTTGTCTTTCATATTTTTCACTAAGATATGCCCTCCACAAGTTGTAAAGTTCTTTCCCATCAATGCCAAGGGATTTTTTTATCGCTTGATCCATAGTTAGATAGAAAGGTGACCCAAGGTTTCTTGATATCTCCTCAAGCTTCCCCACACCATAATTTCTTGCGATAAACTCCACAAGCGAAAAACCCGAATTATAAACTGACTCATTGCCTAAGCTCGTCTTTCCGAAAGATGTCAACTCCTCCCAAGAAAGAATCTTATTGTCAATGACTTGCATTCTTAAAATCATATCTCTATGCGTATCCCAATAGTCATAATTTAAATCTGGATGATTAAACTGCGCTGTCCCCTCTGCAAACCACGCTGGAACATTTACCCCAGCAAACGGATAGGATACGATAACATTCGGAAAGCCATAAAGCACATCAGGTCTATTTTCCTTTTCATAGCCGAGCCATTGGAAATAAACAGCGGGAACCCTTCTGCCAAACTTCATCGCAACTTGCATTTGAACATTGTGCGTAAACTCATGCGTGACGACATCCCTCAACCAGTTATGCACACCGCGAAGCTCAAAATCAAGCGCGCTCGCCCATATCTCAATCCTGTTATCATAAAAATATGTCACTCCATTTGAATAATCGTCATAATCTTTTATGATGATGCTAACTTTTTGATCCAACTTATGCCCATAAATTGAAGTTATGGGCTCATATATTTCCTCAGCAATTTTAGCGACAACCCTTGCAGTTCTTTCAGCCCCGTCGTGGAAGTGGATGAGGAAATGCTCAGTTTCAATGGTATACCACTGAAGCTCCGGATGAATAAATTCATCATCCTGTGCAAGGGAAATAGATGAAACAAAGCAAAGCAAAATAAACAAAACTATTTTCAGAAAAACTCTCATTTCACAACAGCAATTTTTATTATCTTAACATCGCTTCTACCTTGGGAAATGGCTTCAACCCTCGCATAATAAATTCCACTTTGAACATTTCTCACATCCCATTTTATATCCGCATCAAAATTTGCGCTTACATTCGCGTTCATTTCATCAACTTTAAATCCAGCGAGATCAAAAATTTTGATATTAATTCACTTGATGATGAGCACAAAGCAAAAGTAAGAGAATTTATTCAGCATCCATCCAATATTGATGAGATAATAAAGGTATTCAGCGATTCAGATGAACTGATACGTTATTCAATTATTTATTTTCTT
>JBKBWH010000125.1:0-5863 GCA_046289115.1 Candidatus Kryptonium sp. | reverse complement strand
GTGCACATTCCGCAAGTGTTAATTCCTTTGGACTTTTCCCAAAGTAAATGAAAGATGCAGATTCAACACCATAAGCGCTCATGCCAAAGTAAGCGATGTTCAAATACATCTCGAGAATTTCTTCCTTCGTATAGTTTCGCTCTATTTGAATTGCCGTTATCGCCTCTCTAATTTTTCTTGTGAGGGAAAGCTCTTGAGATAAGTAAAGATTTCTTGCAAGTTGTTGAGTTATTGTGCTTGCCCCTTCACGAATTCTGAAGCTTAAAATATTTTTAACCATAGCTTTTAAAACTCTATCTAAATCAATCCCCCAATGCTTATAAAATTTTCTATCCTCGGTTGCAATTAAAGCATTGATTAGATTTTTAGGAATGCTATCAATGGGGGTATACGCTCTTTGCTTAATGTAAAACTGCCCAAGAAGTTCACCGTCGTAAGAATAAACCTTCGTGGCAAGCTCCGGTGTTGGATTTTCAAGTTGTTGAAGCGAGGGAAGCCCAGCAACAAGATAAATAAAATATGCGATGAACAAAAGCAGGAGCAAAGTTAAAGTTATTATCTTTACTTTTTCACGTAGTTTGACTTTTTGTAAAATTTGCTTCCTATATTCGGGATCGTTGAAGTATCTTTCTTTGTCAATTTCACTTTCGAAGTAATCTTTGAGCCTTTTCATTTGCAAACTTCCATTTTTTTATTTCAAATTCATCGGAAAAAACGCCGTAGGTAAAATTCCAAAGCCAATCGCCGGTATTGACATAAAAACCATTTCCAATTTTTAAAATTGCTGGTATATGCAGATGACCCATTACAACATAATCAAAACCTTCTTCAATTTTCATCTTCGCAAATTCAATTGTCTCTCTTTCATCGTTGCGTGAATCTCTATTCATCGAGTGCTCTCGACTTTTCCTCGATGATGTTCCCGCAAGCCAAAGCCCGAGATCGGGGTGAATTAAAGAAAAAAGCGCAATATTTACCTTATTTCTCAAAACTTTTTTCAAAATTCGATAGCCTCTATCATTTTTAGAAAGCCCATCGCCGTGTATGATGTAAAATTTCTTACCGTTGATTTCTATCTTTAAGTCATCTTTGAAAACCTTCGCATTAAATTCTGTTTCAAAATAATCCCTGACCCAAAAATCATGATTTCCGAGCACATAGAAAATTTCAACTCCGTTATCTGAGAGCTCAGCAAGTTTTCCTAAGACACGTGCAAAGCCCTTTGGAATTGTGAGTTTATATTCAAACCAAACATCAAAAAAATCGCCAAGGATAAAAAGCTTCTTTGAGTTTTCACCAACATGGTCAAGAAAGCGAACAAGCTCTATCTCTTTCGCACGATTAATTTCCTTTCCTCCGTATCCAAGGTGAACATCGGATATGAAAAATGCTTTCTCCAATGGTCAACCGATTTAATTTGAAAAATGACTTGCTTTAACTTGAACAAGTGCAGCTTTTAATGTGTTTTTCATTAACATAGCAATTGTCATTGGACCGACGCCTCCTGGGACAGGTGTTATAGCTCCGGCGACTTCGTATGCCGATTCAAAGTGAACATCGCCGACAAGTTTGTAACCCTTTTCTGATTTTGGATCTTCAACTCGATTGACCCCAACATCTATCACAACGGCTCCGGGTTTTATCATATCACCTTTTATAAATTCAGGTTTACCCATTGCAACTATGAGAATGTCAGCTTGTTTTGTAAAGTAAGAAATATCTTTTGTTCCAGTGTGGCATATTGTTACGGTTGCGTTTGCCCATTCCTTTTTTTGAAGTAATATATTTGCGATGGGTTTGCCAACAATGTTGCTTCTTCCAACTATTACAGCATGTTTTCCTGATGGATTAAGTCCAATCCTTTTCAAAAGTTCCTGTATCCCTGCGGGTGTGCAAGGTGGATAAGTATCAAGCCCTATTACAAGCTTGCCAACATTTATTGGATGAAAGCCATCAACATCTTTTATGGGGTCGATCGCTTGCAAAATTTTTTGTTCGTCTATGTGAGATGGAAGTGGAAGCTGCACGAGAATCCCATGAATTTTGGGATCGGAATTAAAAGCGTTGATTTTTTCAATTAGTTCGTTTTCCGTTGTTTCAGCTGGCAATTTTAAAGTTATAGAGTAAAAACCAAGTTCTTCACATGCCTTTCCCTTCATTTTTACATAAACTTGCGAAGCTGGGTTATCTCCAACAAGTATAAAAGCAAGCCCTGGGATTACTCCAGTTTCGTTGTAAAGTGCTTCCGCTTGTAGTTTTATTTCCTGTTTAATTTCTTCAGAGATTTTCTTCCCATCGATTATTTGCGCTGGCATTTTGAAGTGCTCCTTCATTTATTGTCTTATTAAACTCTGGGTAGATAATGTTTTCAATTTTTAAAGCTTTTCCGGTTTGGGAATCGACGCAGAGAAATACTGCGGAGAATTTTACATCATTTTGAGCGACCTCGTATTTGTGCGGTGTTTGATATAAAAATCTTAAAATTGATGTACGCTTTTCCATCCCGATCACAGAGTCATAAGGTCCTGTCATTCCTACATCTGTTATATAGCCAGTTCCATTTGGTAAAATTCTTGCATCTATCGTTGGAATGTGTGTATGTGTTCCGATTACTGCGCTTACCCTTCCATCAAGATACCACCCCATAGCCATTTTTTCTGCTGTTGTCTCGGCATGCATATCGACGATTATAACTTTTGTCTCTTTTGCAATTTTACTAAGAGCCATTTCCATCGTCCTAAATGGACAATCAATAGGGTAGAGAAAGATCCTACCTTGCAAATTTACTACCGCGACTTTTCCTTTCCCGTTTTGGAGGTTATAAATGACATAACCTTTACCGTAAGTCCCCTTTGGATAGTTTAGTGGTCGTATGAGGTTTGGCTCAGATATGAGGTAATCTTTTACCTGCTGTAGTTTATCCCAGACATGATTTCCAGTTGTTATAACATTAACGCCTGCGTTGAAGAGTCGTTGGGCTGTTTCGGGGGTTATACCTTTACCATCTGCGAGATTTTCGCCATTTGCAACGCAAAAATCTATCTTGTACTCCTTTTTGAAATTTGGAAGAAGCATTTCAACTATTCTTAAGCCGGGCTCTCCAACGACATCTCCTATAAAAAGAATGTTTATTTCCATGGTGTGAGAGTTTGCTTGCATTTGTTTTTATTAATATAGCAAAATGAAGGTAGAAATAAAAAAGCCCCCATACGGGGGCTGAAATAAATTAGTTAATCTTTCACCCCATTCTTCTCTCTTTCATCCTGGGTTAGTTCAAAAACTTTTCTAAAAAGTTGCTCATCTATTTCTGTTAACTGAACTTTTCTTCTTGCCATTACTCTTTTAGCAACCTCTATCGCTTTGTCAATTCTATATGTGACAAATCCATCTTCAGCACCACCCCATGAGAATGATGGGATAAACTTCGGCGGTAGTCCAGCTCCATAGATATTACAGCTAACCCCAACAACAGTTCCAGTATTAAACATTAGATTTATTCCACTTTTCGAATGATCTCCCATCGTTAAACCAACAAACATAGAACCGCTATCAATCAATTCACCATCGATATAAACTTTGACATTTCCATAATCGTTCTTTAAATCGCTGTTATTCGTATCAGCCCCAATGTTAACCCAAGTTCCAAGGTATGAGTGTCCTATAAATCCTTCGTGTTGCTTATTTGAATATGCATGAATTATTGAAGCCTCAACTTCACCGCCAACTTTACACACAGGACCTATGCTTGTATTTTCATAAATTTTTGCTGAGACTTTTATAAGGCTATCGTCACCAATATATGCAGGTCCTTCAATTACTGCATTTGGCAATATTTTCGCGTTTTTACCTATGTAAATTGGTCCGTTTTCTGCATCAAGAACAACGCCAGGTTTTATTTTAGCACCTTCATCAATGTGGATGAAATGTTCATTTAGAAGATAAACACCATCATAAACTTTGCCTAACTTTTGGGGTTTTCCATCCGTTATAATGTTAAAGTCAATTATGATTTGCTCGCCATTATTATTTACAAGTTCCCATGGATAAGTTATTAATTTTGCATCTACTTCAATTTTCTCAAAGCCGTCAAAATCTTTCTTTGAAAATGGTTTGCCAAATTTTTCTTTGAACTTTTGAATGTTTTCATCAGTGACCCAAAATGCAACCACATCATCACCTTTAACATAAGCAACATCTTTGCCGTTATATTTAAATTTGTCAGCAAAGTGTGGTTCCGCCAAGGCTCTTCCATTGATAAAAAGAACTTGCTTTACAGCGTTTGGAATTTCATTAACATAAAAGTTTGGATAGCTCCTCTTCAAGACATCTGTTAAATAGTCCCTCGCGTGAAGTATTACAATTGGATTGGGGAAGCTCCGTATGATTTTATCCATCAACAAACTAATTCCGCATCGAAGTTCATAAACAGGTCTAAAGTAGACGAGTGGTAGAAGTTTTCTGTATTTTTCGTCTTCAAATATACAGATGTTCATAGTTCTAATTCATTTTTTGTTGTTAAAGTATGCCCCCTGGGTTGTGAAGCCCAGGGGATTATTTTTATCCATAATAGACGAATTCAGCAGAAAGTTTAGAAGCAGCTTTTTTATCAACAATTATAATTGCCTTTCTGTGCATTTGCAACATTGAAGCTGGACACATAGCTGTAATTGGACCCTCAACAGCTGCTTTTACAGCGTCTGCTTTGTTTTCACCGCTTGCCAGCAAAATAACTTCCTTTGCCTCCATAATTGTTCCAATTCCCATTGTTATCGCATACTTAGGAACCTCGTCAATGCTTTTGAAAAATCTTGAATTATCTTGCCTTGTTTTTTCAGTTAATGTTTTAATTCTCGTTCTTGAACCAAGTGATGAACCGGGCTCGTTAAATGCAATGTGTCCATTGGCACCTATGCCAAGAATTTGTAGATCAATCCCACCAAATTTTTTAATCTGCTCTTCGTACCATTGACAATAAGCTTCAACTTTTGGATCCGTTTCATATGGGCTTATTTTGAGATCTCCGAACATTCCCTGTGGTATATGCACATTTGCTGGGTTGATGTTGATATGTTTGAAGAAATTTTCCCACATAAAATAATGGTAGCTTTGATCATGCGTTGGCGGAAGACCAATGTATTCGTCAAGATTAAATGTTACAACTTTTGAAAAGTCAAGCCCTTCTTCCTTGTGCATTCTTATGAGCTCTTTGTAAAGTCCAAGCGGTGTGCTACCAGTTGCAAGACCCAAAACTAAATTTGGTTTTCTACGAATTCTGTCAGCCACAATCTTGGCTGCTTCTTTGCTCATTGCGTCGTAATCTTCTTTTACGATTACAAGCATTTAACTCCTCCATTTAGTTTTTGTTTTATTTTGATTAAGGTTTTACTTAGAAAACAAAAAAGGGAAGGCAAATATCCTTCCCTTTGAAATTTCCCAAAATCTGAAGTTATGATTATTCACCTTTAAGCTTTTGATAATCTTTTCCATAACGCTTCATAAAACGTTCAACTCTACCTGCAGTATCGACGAACTTCTGTTTTCCAGTAAAAAAAGGATGACAATTGGAACAAATCTCAACTTTAATAACTCCACCTACGGTTGACCTTGTCTCAAAAGTATTTCCACAGACGCACGCAATTACTGCCTTCTTATAGGGCGGATGAATTCCTTTCTTCATTCTTTATCTCCTTATGTTGAATTGTTAATTTTCGCACTTAAATATAAATAAAACGCAAATCAAAGACAAGAAAAACGAAGGTAAAAAGCAAAATTTCAAAAATTTCAATTTTTCCGCAAAAATTACTTGCTTTTTACCAATGACTAAAATGGTGTTCTTCCTCTAAACTGGAATGGCTGCGATGCC
>JBKBWH010000124.1:0-5894 GCA_046289115.1 Candidatus Kryptonium sp. | reverse complement strand
TGCCAAGGGCACTGAAGGAAATTGATACTCCTTTTGGAAAAGTTAAATTTAAACTTGTCTTGATTGATGGTGAAGAACGGCTTGTTCCTGAGTTTGAGGAATGTAAAAGAATAGCCGAGGAAAGAAATCTCCCATTAGTTCAAGTTTATAAGATCCTTGAGTCGTTGGTAAATAAATAAAAATTTTGGAAGGTGTGTTTATGAAGAACCTTTATGTCAATGTGGCGCTCCCTGTTCCTGTGAATAAACTTTTTACTTATATTGTTCCAGAGGAGTTGAAAGATGATGTCGCGGTTGGGAAGAGGGTAATAGTTCCATTTGGGAAGCAGGAATTGACTGGGATAATTGTTGAGGTTTTAAATCAAAGTGGATGGCATAAGCTTAAAGAGATAAAAGATGTGCTTGATCCTTCTCCTGTTTTTTCAGACGAGATGTTAAAACTTACAAGGTGGGTTGCTGATTATTACCTTGCAAGTTGGGGTGAGGTTTTGAAAACAGCTTTACCTGCTGGGACTATCCTTGAAAGCAGAAGGGTTGTAAAACTTCGTCGCCAGCCTGATCCTGATACTTTGTCAAAGATGGAAGAGGTTTCGCCCAACAGAGCGACGGTTTTAAAATTTCTTATCACTGCGGGTTCGCCCGTCACGATAAAAACTTTAAAGACCAAATTTCAATTTAAGAACATATACTCGATTCTTCATGCTCTTGAATCGCTTGGCTATATTGAAATTGAGCGGTACATTCCAAGCCAAAAAGCTAAAGTAAAGTTTGAGAAATTTGTTTCTATATCAGGGCAATATGCAAATAATTTTAAAAAGTTAACGCAGGTGATATCTGAGATTGAGAAATCATCGCCGAAGCAAGTTGAAATTTTGTTGTTTTTGATCGATCAATTTAAAAGAGGCAGAGTTGAGCTTTCAGTTTCAGAGGTTTTGAGAAGAACTGGTGGAAGTGCGCAAACGGTAAAAAAGTTGGTTGAGAAGGGTTTGGTTGAAGTTTATGAGAAGGAGACATTGAGAAAGTTTGAGTATGAATTTAGTGAACCGGATAAAGAGATTGAATTGAACGAGCATCAAAGGAAAGCCTTGAGTGAGATAAAAAACGCAATTGATTCGGGTGAGTTTAAGACATTTTTACTTTATGGTGTAACTGGAAGTGGGAAGACGCAAATTTACATTGAAGCAGTAAATGAGATAATAAAGCTTGGGAAAACAGCGATTGTTCTTGTTCCCGAAATTTCGCTCACGCCCCAGATTGTGAACAGATTTAAAAAAATCTTTGGAGATATAGTTGGAATTTTACATAGCAAGATGTCAATTGGGGAGAGATACGACTCATGGAGGATGATAAAAGATGGGATTTACAAAATTGTAATTGGTCCGAGATCCGCAATCTTTGCACCACTTAGCAATATTGGTTTGATCGTCGTTGATGAAGAACAGGAAAGCTCTTATAAACAATTTGATAATCCGCCAAGATACAATGCGAGAGATGTTGCGATAATGAGGGCAAAGATAAATGACGCGGTCGTAATACTTGGTTCTGCTACGCCATCGCTTGAATCATATTACAACGCAAAAATTGGTAAATATCATCTTCTTGTGCTCCCCGAGCGGGTTGATAAGGCGAGGATGCCTAAAATTGAAATCATCGATATGATAAAAGAGAGAAAGGAGTATGATAATAAAAGTTCAATTTCAACGGCTTTGGTTCAAAAAATTGAAGAGCGAATTTCAAGAAGGGAAGGTATTATAATTTTTCAAAATAGGCGCGGGTATTCAACTTATATTGAGTGTCAAGATTGTGGCTATGTTGAAATGTGTGACAATTGCAGCGTCACCTTGATATATCACAAAGCCCAAAATCATTTGAGATGTCATTACTGTGGCTTTGTTAAGGGGGTTCCGGAAAAATGTCGTAGATGCGGGGGTATCAAACTTAAATTAAAGGGTGTTGGTACGCAAAGAGTTGAAGATGAACTATCCCAAAGTTTTTCAAGTGCAAAGATTATAAGAATGGACCTTGATACGACATCTGGAAAGAAATCTTATGATAAAATTATGCATAGGTTTGTAAATGGCGAGGCAGATATATTGCTTGGGACTCAAATGGTTGCAAAAGGGCTTGATTTTTCAAGGGTGACGCTCGTTGGCGTAATCTCTGCGGATATACCGATGCTTATCCCTGACTTTAGGTCAAGTGAAAGAACATTTCAACTTTTAACTCAAGTTGCAGGCAGAGCTGGAAGAAGCGAGAAAGAAGGGGAAGTCATAATTCAAACATTTCAACCAAACCATTACATCTTTGATTATGTTGTAAAACATCAAACGCTCGAATTTTATGAGCGAGAGCTTAAGGTTAGAAAAGATTTAAATTATCCGCCATTCTCACGGCTTATACTGATTGAGTTTAAGGGAGAAAATGAAAGGAATGTCGAGCTTGCTTCTGGTGAATTTGCTGAGGAGTTAAAATCAAAAATTCATCAACCAGTTCAAATCCTTGGTCCAGCTCCAGCTGCGATACCAAAGATAAAGCGAAATTATAGGTATCACATAATAGTGAAAATTCCAAAACAACTTGATAAAACAGCGAAGGAAATTTCAGGGGTGATTTGGCAGCTGAAGGAGAAGTTTGAACCGAAATTAAACTCAAAAGGCGTCAGGTTGATAATTGATGTTGATCCGCAAAACACAGTTTAAAATTTTTATACTTCTTTTTCTATCTCCGTGTTTTTTATTTTCGCAGTCGGTAAAAGTTGAAATTTTTGGAAACGATCACTTACAGGAAGGCGAGATAATCAAACTAATTCAAGATGTTATCGGTGATAGCATTTCCGAGGCGAAAGTTGAATCTATAAAAGAGCGAATTTTAAATCTTTACATTGAGAATGGGTTTTATTTTGCAAAGGTTGAATCGTTGAAATTTGAAAAGTCGAAGGTCAAAATTTATATCAACGAAGGAAAGCAGGCAAAGTTCGGGGAAATTAAGGTATCGGGAAATCAAGTTTTATCAAGCGAGGATATAATTAAAATTTTTGAATTTAAAAAGGGGGAAACATTTTTGCCGTATGTCTTGAAAAGCAAGATTGATAAAGTTCTTAACACATACGCGAACATCGGATATCCGCTTGCAAAGGTTGAAATTGCAGATTTGAATTTTGATGAAAATGGATTTGTTGATATAACGCTTAACATAAGCGAGGGTCAGCTCATAAGAATAAAGCAAATTAAAATTGAAGGGAATAAACTTACAAGGGAAGATTTCATACTGCGGGAGATGAAGATCAAAAAGGGTGAGGTTTACCGTGAGGTTAAATTTGATCAGATAAGAAAAAGATTGATGAAGCTTGGGTTGTTTAAGTTCATTGATGAGCCAGAAATTTTTACCAGTGATACAACAAGCGGAATTTTAATTAGAGTTGAAGAAGGGAAAGATGAATTTGTTTGACGGTGTGCTTGGCTATGTTCCATCTGCTGGAACTTCTCGTGGATATTTTACGGGGTATATAAACATACTTTTGAAAAATCTATTTGGCACGGGGAGAAGATTTGGAGCTCGGTGGAATGCTGAAACGCGGGAGACGCAAGAGTTTGAGATTCATTATTTTGAGCCATATGTTTTAGGAGGACCTGTTGATGCACATGTTTCTTTTTATCAAAGGAAGCAAGATTCAATTTATGTTGTAAGGGAGCCAAAGTTGAATCTTTCGGTTGAGTTGACCAGCTTTGAAAAAGTTTCGGAGATTTTAAAAGCGTCGTTTTACATTTCACAAAGAACCATAATTCCAACCGCGACAGAATACATAGGTTATCAAATTTTTGAAAGCACAAGTTTAAATGCGGGGTTAGGGATTTCGTATGATTCAAGAGATGATGTGGATTTTCCAAGGTCGGGAGTTTATTTCTCAAGTTTTTACGAGCTCGGGAACAAAAAAATTCTTGGTCCTGAGGGATTGTTAACCCCTGAGACGAAAAGGAAAGTCAGTGTAAACAAATTTAATCTCGCTCTTGATTTTTATTTTAATTTTGAGAAAATTTTAAAAACTGTTCTTGTTCCGAGGTTTAATGCTATGATAGTCGTTGGTGATGGGCTTGATGAGAGCGATGGATTTAGATTTGGTGGGATGAGGAGTTTGCGCGGTTATAGAGAAAGGGAATTTCTTGCAACGCGAGCGATCTGGACAAATCTTGAAGATAGGTTTATGTTGACCAGTGAACTTTGGGGTTTTTTATTTTTTGATTTGGGTTATATTTATCGCCCCGTTCTTTTGCCGAGGATAAGAGACTCGTTTGAATCTATTAAATATGGCTATGGCTTTGGGATGAGACTTAAAACAGGGATTGGTAAATTAAGTTTAATTTATGCGCTTGGCAAAGGAGACTCTTTTAAAACAGGGAAAATACATGTTGGGATTGAAAGTGAATTTTAAAAAAATCGTGGGGATAGTTAAGATAATAAGACCGTCAAATGTTTTGATTTCGGGCTTGACGATATCGGTTGGGGTTTTAATTTTTGGGCGTGAAAGTTTTGAGTTATTAAAGCTTGCTTTGATGGCTGGAATTGTTGGGGTTTTGATCGATGCTGGAGCAAATGTTATAAACGATTTCTTTGATGTTGAAATCGACAGGATAAATAAACCGCATAGACCGATACCATCAGGTTTGGTAAGCAAAAGATTTGCTTTGTTTATTTATTTTTCTTGCACAATTTTGGGGTTATTGGTTGCCTCATTTTTAAACAAGATAGCGTTTATGATTGTTTTTTTCTCCAGCGTTGTAATTTTTCTTTACAGTTATAAGTTAAAGGGAGTTCCGCTTGTTGGGAATTTTACAGTTGCTTTTATAACTGGGTTTGCTTTCATATTTGCTGGGAGCGTCGTCGGAAATTTTAAAGATGCCTTGTTCCCATTTCTTTTCGCATTTATGATAAATTTTGGGCGTGAGATAATCAAGGATATTGAGGATATTGAAGGGGATTTGAAATCTGGGGTGAGGACATTTCCAATAGTTCGTGGTGTTAACCGGGCTGTTGCGGTTTCGGTTTCTGTGTTTCTTGTTTTAATTTTTGCGACCATGGTTCCTTATTTTGTTGGGATCTATAACTATGTTTATTTTTTGATCGTTTTGGTTGTTGATGTTGGTTTAATTTTTGTAATATTTTCGCTCATCAAGGACAGAAGTAGGCGCAATTTGAACAGGTTGAGCAATATTCTTAAATTTGAAATGTTAGTTGGTTTATCTGCAATTTACTTCGGCAGTTTATAATGGTAAAGCTGACGAGTGAGAAAGAAATAATGCAAATAGAAAATGAGTTTTACGCTCAAGGTTATTCGGTTATAGCTGGGGTTGATGAAGCTGGGTGTGGACCACTTGCTGGACCCGTCGTTGCATGTGCGGTCGTTTTACCTCGGGGTTATTTCAATCCTTTCATCTACGATTCCAAAAAAGTTTCACCCAAATTGCGTGAGGAACTTTGCAAGGTAATTGCAACCGTTGCCATTGACATTGGCATTGGCTTGGCGTCAAATGTGGAGATTGATAAGTTTAACATAAGGGAGGCGACAAAACTTGCGATGCTTAGGGCGTTGCTCGACCTTGAGATAAGTCCAGATGTTGTTTTGGTTGATGGAAATTCTTTCGATGTTGATTTGCGGATGTTGAGCGATGGGAAGAAAAAAATCGCTGTAAGAAATGTGGTTAAGGGTGATAGAAGATCAATTTCAATTGCGTCCGCATCAATAGTTGCGAAAGTGTTAAGGGATGAACTTATGGAATATTACGACAAAATTTTCCCAGGTTATAATTTTCTAAGGCATAAAGGTTATCCCACCAAAGAGCACCTTTCTGCGATCAAAAGGCTTGGAATTACGAAGATTCATAGAAGATCTTACAAGCC
>JBKBWH010000123.1:0-5916 GCA_046289115.1 Candidatus Kryptonium sp. | reverse complement strand
TCTTTATCCCCCTTTCGCAATTTTATCTCTATCTCATTCACAATTCTTTCCTTTTCAAGCTCAATTTCATCTATATCCCTTGAAAATTGCGTATATTTATTTAAGAACTTAACGGAAGTTTGCTCATCGAGTTTTAAAATTTCAAGTAGACGAACCTTCTTAAATTCAAGCACACGCTCCCTCCATCTTTGACCCATAAAACCTTGGGAAAACAACATCGCAGACAAAAAAGCTATTGCCAAGAAAGCTAAAATTGTTCTTTTCATCATCTTTGTTAAAGTTTAAAATTTGTTTTCAATTCGCTTTAAGACCTCCTCGATGTCAATCTCTTGATAACCTTCAATTTCAGCATCTATATCGGGCATTTGATATTTTTCATAAAGATAAGAAACCGCCCTTTCAAGTGTTTCAGCGCTGACCCCAGATAACTCAGATGGTTTTATTAAAACGCCTGTCATCTCAAAATCAGAAACTTGAGAAAGATAAAAATCAGGCTGACTCACAAATAAATTTGAAAACCCAATACCCAATAAAAGTCCAATGATGATAACAGCCATAGACGGAGCAAATAAAATCGGCTTAAGAGCAAAAGTGGAAATACTATTTCGCTGAGCGATTTTGCGCTTAACCCTGTAAAGAAAGTTTGACCAGTAAAACTCCGACGGTTCTTCAATTTTATATTCACTCAAAAATGAAACGACATCTTTTATCTTTTCAAATTCTAACCTGCAATTTTCACACTTTTCAAGATGCTTTGCCATTTCAACGGAGCTCAGCTTACCCGTCGCATAATCAACAAGGTTATTTTTAACTTCACTGCATCTCATCTTTAATGAACCTCTGTATTTTTTTAACCGCGTGAAAGTAGTTTGCTTTCAAAGTTCCAATTGGTTTTTTAAGTATTTTTGAGATCTCCGCATAGTCAAGGTCCTCAAAGAAACGCATGACGAAAACAGCTCTCTGCTTTGCTGGCAGCTTTTCGATCGCCCTCTCAATCAAATTCTTTTCCTCTTTTTTAAATAACTCATGTTCCGGAGTTTGATTTAATCCAAGAAAATTGGTCAGCTCATCAATCGGCACAATCTCTTTTATCTTTTTCTTTCTCAAAACAGAATTGCATTCATTAACAGTTATTCTATAAATCCATGTAAACAAGCTTGATTCGCCTTTAAACTCGTGAAGCGAATTGAAAAGCTTGATGAAAACCTCTTGGGCGACATCATCTGCGTCGTCGTGATTTGTGAGAATTTTTCTTGCAAGTAAATAAACCTTTTTTTGATATCTTCTTACGATTTCATCAAACGCTGATAAATTTCCATTCTTAAATTCATTTACAAGTTCTATATCAGACTTATTGAGCATCAACTCAACTTACATAATTTAAAAAAACGGGCGGGATATCCCGCCCTTTTTCATCTTTAGAATACGACATAAGGAACACCCCAAACAGAAACTGAAACTGGAGCTGAATCATCAAAGAGCGATTCTCTTGAGATTGCATGTATCATAGCGTTAAACGAACCCCTGTGAAGATGAACTCTTATATCAGCTTCATAAACTTCTTCGGTTCCATTTTGCGAAACCAATTTGAAAAGCTTCCTTGCCCTATGAAATCCAAACCTATCAACCCCAAATGTCATTGAAACAATATCAGTATCAGGCGTTGCACTTTGAACAGTTACGCTAATCTTAACTGGTTGAGATGGATTAAATGCTGGAACCCCTTCCCTATGTCCAAGAAATCCAGGACGATAGAATTGATTTAACGGATCGGTCACCTCAATTACATCGCCATTTGGCAATGTCAAAGCAATTTTCTTAATAACTATGTTTGAATTTTCAGTTCCACCTTGAACAAGCGAAACAGCCCAGATCCTCCATCCCCTTGCTTTGCCTACATTCTCTTTTTTGACAACTTGAACTTTACGCTTGAAGACTTCCTTTAATGGTTTTGTTATAACTGTATCTGGCGTTGTTTTCCCCTGAGTATAGGTCCCAGCGATCCTTAAATCTGATTCAACAGTTCTTATAATTGTCACAACCACAAGTGTATCGTTTACCTGCTCATATTCATATTCCTTCGTAACCTTCTTAACGACACGACCCCATCTTAATGGATAAATCTCTTTCGGGAATGAACCAAAATCAAAATCAGGTGGAAGATATGTCCCATCGTTTAGAGAAACATCAGAACTGGCGATCAAATCATCACTTTCAATTATTTGCCTAATAGCTTCTTTGTCTGAATTTGAAAGTGGCGAAGTAATTTCGGATTCCCTTGTGCATCCAGCTATTAGTGCGATACCTAAAAGAATTAGTGCCAAAAATGAAAATTTGGACCTCAGCATGGCTGTTTCTCATTTTGTTTTGTTTAACTTCCTTCACCTACTTTGATGTTATAAAATAAACTTAGGTTTAATCCGAGACCTTTGAAAGGGCATCTTTAATTTTTCTGTAAGTATCAGATAAAAACTCGGAAATTACCTTCGTCTCTGAGATAACAGGCATAAAATTGGTATCGCCATTCCATCTTGGGACTATGTGAAAATGAATGTGGTCTGCAATTCCAGCCCCGCTCACCTTTCCAAGATTTGCTCCAATGTTAAAACCATGTGGTTTAAGAGCGATTTCAAGGGATGAGATCCCCTTTTTTATAATCTTCATAATATCAACCATTTCATCATCAGATAAATCAGAAAAATTAGGCGTGTGTTTGTATGGAACAACCATTATATGTCCAGAATTGTAAGGGAACAGGTTCATTATAATATAACAATGCTTGCTTCGGTATAAGACCAAATTTTTCTCATCCTCCGTTGAAGCAGCCTTTTCACAAAAAAGACATTCCTTTTTCTCGTCTGGGTTTTCATTTGAAAAACTTTCAATATATTTTGATCTCCAAGGAGCCCAAAGACGATCCATTTAATGCTGGATTTTTGTTTTTGACATAATAAAATAAACCAAAAAATGAAAAAATAAAACTTCCCAATCGTATAAACCCCCGTTAAAAACTACTTTGGCACTAAATAAGCTCGCCAATTATTCCGAACCTATGTGATTGTTAATTTTAATCCTCCCTATTATCTCAATGTCAACATCCGTTGGCAACTCCGTGTATGAAATTACGCTCACCTCTGGAAATGTTGAATGAATTAAACGATAAAAATATAAACGAACGGTTGCTGAGCAAATTACAACGGGTCGATAACCCATATCTTTTGCCTTTTTAACATTTTCTGCCAAACTTAAATTCAATGCACGGATAATATCGGGAGGTAACCCAAGGGTTGGGGATGATTGAGATGAGGATTGTTGAAGTGATTGAGTTATTAAATCCTCAATCCTTGGATCAAGTTGTATAGCTGGAATAACATTATCTTCAGTTCGGTAAAGCCTCGCTATCGTTTCGGAGAGTGAGTGACGAACATATTCCGTCAGAACATCAACATTTTTTGTAACCCTTGAATAATCGAGCAATGCCTCAAGAATCGTGACCATATCGCGAATTGGGATCCCCTCGTTGAGAAGATTTTGTAAAACTTTCTGGATCGTCCCAATTGGCAGAACATCCGGGGTTATTTCATCCACAAGAGCTGGATAATCATCTCGCAAGCTATCAATCAGCGTCTTCGTATCCTGCCTGCTTAAAATTTTACCTGCATTCTTTCTCAAAACCTCAACTAAATGAGTTATAATAACTGAGACAGGTTCAACAACTGTATAACCCATTATTTCGGCTTCTTCTTTCTTGTGTGCTGGGATCCAATAAGCATCAAACCCATAAACTGGATCTTTAGCTTTTATTGCATCGTGAATTTCCTCTTCAGCTGTTCCGGGATTCATGGCAAGATAATAACCTGGCTTAATTTCGCCACCCGCAACTTTATTCCCGCGAATTTTTATAACATATTCGCTTGGTTCAAGGTAAATGTTATCCCTTACTCTAATTGGTGGAACGATTATGCCTAACTCAAGCGCGAGCTGCTTTCTAACCCCAATTATCCGTTTAAACAATGTCCCACCTTGTTCTTCATCCGCAAGTGGGATTAAGCCATAACCAATCTCAATCTCAATTGGATCAATTTGAACGAGTTTTTCAATCTTTTCTTCAGGTTGTGTAACTGCTTTGGGTTTAATCTCTGGGACCTCCGCTTTATCTTTTTCAAATCTTATTCCGAAATATCCTGCAACTCCACTTATCACTGAAAGGATTAAAAACGGCAACATCGGAAGCCCCGGGACAACAGCAAAAAATGCAAGAACACCTGAGGCAATAAGCAATGCTTTGGGGCGTTGAAAAATTTGTCCTTTAACTTCAACATCGAACTGATTTCCGGAAGCGTTCCTTGTCACAACCATTCCAGCAGAGATAGAAATAATTAAAGCCGGTATCTGCGAGACAAGACCATCACCAATTGTTAAAAGCGTATAATTCTGCAAGGCTTCTGTAAATGTCATTCCCCGCTGTAAAACGCCAATTATCAAACCACCCACTATGTTTATCACTGTTATAATCAAACCAGCTATCGCATCCCCACGAACGAACTTGCTTGCTCCATCCATTGCGCCATAAAATTCAGCTTCCCTTTGGATCAATGCTCTTCTTCTCCGTGCTTCTTCTTCAGTTATAAGACCAGCGTTTAAGTCCGCATCAATGCTCATCTGTTTACCGGGCATAGCATCAAGCGTGAATCTGGCAGCAACCTCAGCAATCCTGCCAGCTCCCTTCGTTATCACAACAAATTGTATTACAACAAGAATTAAAAACACAATAAAACCAACTATGTAATTCCCCTTCACAACAAAAGAACCAAAGGCGAAAATTATTTTACCAGCGTATCCATCCCCAAGAATTAATCTTGTTGATGCAACATTTAAACTTAACCTAAAAAGAGTGATAATTAACAACAAGCCAGGGAAAACAGAAAGCTCAAGCGGGCTTGTTATGTACATCGATATTAAAAGAATGATCACCGAAAAAGTTATATTGAACGCAATTAAGATATCAAGAAAAAACGGTGGCAAAGGAAGGATCATAAAAACAAGAATTGAGATTACCGCAATCGCAAGAATGACATCACTATTCCTGCTTAAACCCTGTAAAAATCCATTTTCGTTCATCTCGCAATGTTATAATTTTTCTTTTTCAACTGATAAACATAGGCAAGAACTTTTGCAACTGCTTTATAAAGTTGGGGTGGAATTTCTTCGTCAACTTCAACCATTTTATAAAGTGCCTGAGCAAGGGGTTTATCTTCAACTATTGGTATTTTATGCTCCCTCGCTATCTCTTTTATTTTTTCAGCAATTAAATTCATCCCCTTCGCAACAACTTTCGGAGCGTTCATCTTTTCCGAATCATATTTTAGCGCAACGGCAATATGCGTCGGGTTTGTTATGACAACATCTGATTTAGGAACATTTTGCATTATTCTTTTCCTTGCAATTTCAGATTGTTTTCGCCTTATCCGAGCCTTAATTTGTGGGTCGCCTTCAAGCTCTTTGATTTCCTCCTTCAGCTCATACCTTGTCATTCTCAACTCTCGTTCATATTCCCACTTTTGAAAAGCGAAATCAAAAACAGCAATCAAAAAATACACAATTCCCGTTTTTAACATAAGCGAAAAAATTGAACCAACCATAAAACTTGATATCTTTCCAACATCAGAATCAATTAAAACAACTATATCATCAACCATGCTTCTTAGCATCAAATAAATGGTAAACCCAATTACCCCAATTTTAAAAAAGCCCTTGCCAAGCTCGAATAAACTTCTTCTCGATAAAAAAATTTTTTTGAGCCCATTGATTGGGTTTAACCTTTCAAAATCAAACTTTAACGGTTCGAGCGTGAAAATATATCCAGTTTGAACAATGTTAGCGCCAACCCCGATTGCCGTCAGAAAAACCAGCAAG
>JBKBWH010000122.1:0-5919 GCA_046289115.1 Candidatus Kryptonium sp. | reverse complement strand
GGGGGTATGAGGTTTAAATCTTTGCTTTCTTCACTTAAAAAGGAAGGGAAGACAATTCTTTTTACGACTCATCTTTTAAATGAGGTTGATGAACTTGCTGATAAAGTTGGAATTCTTGTTAATGGAAAATTGATAACATTTGAAAGCGCATCTGAACTTAAGAGAAAGTTAAAGTTTGAGTCTAAAATTTATCTTGTTGTTAAAAATATGAAGGATGAATTTGTTGATCTTGCGTATAATTTGGGAGCGGTGGAGGTCAGGAGAAATGGAACGAGCATGATCGTGAGGGCTGATTCAGGGAAGGTTCTTGACATAATTTTCAATCTCAAGGAAAACGGGGCACAAATTGAAAACTTTCAAACATCAAGTCACTCATTTGAATCAATTTATCAAAAATTGTTAGAAGAACATGAGGCTAAGAGTTAAAACGACTTTAATTTTGCTTACAGCTTTTTTAATCTACTCATGTTCTCGGGAAATAAAACCTGAAGAGATTGAACCGCATGACATTTGTTATCTTTGTAAAATGGCGATCTCCCAACTTAATTTTGCCACGGAAATCGTAACCCTGGATGGCGAGGTTTATAAGTTTGATGATATCGGTTGTATGATTGAATTTAAGAAGATGCAAGATTTGCCAACCGGCTCGGTGATGTTTGTTCGTGATTTTTATACAAAGGAGTGGATAAGGATTGAGAATGCTTATTTCGTCAGGTCTGAAAAAATTCAAACTCCGATGAATTATTTTGTGGCAACTTTTAAAACGAGGGAGTCACTGGGAAAGTTTTTAAATGAATACGGTGGTGAGGAATTCCCTTATGAGCAGCTTGAAACCAAAATTTTGAAGTAAGATGAAAGGGAACGCTATTTACACGATTGCTGAAACGGAGGTTATTGTGGGTGTGAGAAACAAGTGGACTCACATTTTTACATTGATATTTGCAATCCTTGTCCTTGGAATTTCCTACTTTGGTTTGAGCGCAAGCGGTTATACTGGAAGCATGCAAGATTTTTCAAGGACTACACTAAGTTTGCTCAACCTTGTTTTGTATGTTATCCCGCTTGTTTCACTTGTAATTGGCGTTATTAGCTTCTCTGGCGATGGTAGATTTAACGAGTTGATGTTTGCTCAACCCTTAAATCGTTGGGAAATTTACATCGGTAAGTTGCTTGGTCTTATGATCATCGTTTTTTCATCAATGGCTTTAGGTTTTGGTATAAGTGGTTTTATTATTTTGTTCAGGGTTGGTTCGGAGGGTGTGTTTAGATATTTTGTTTTTGTTCTGCTTTCAAATTTGCTTGCTTTCATCTTTCTTGGGATTTCGGCTTTTATATCCGCACTTGCGAAGCAAAGGGGTCGGGCTTTTGGAATTTCGGTTCTTGTTTGGTTCACTTTTTTAATTTTTTATGACCTTGTAATAATTGGGGCAACAACTTTGTTAAGGGGGAAGCTGGCGGCTAAATTTGCGATGATTTCGCTCCTTGGGAATCCGGTTGACATTGTTCGTGTGTTAAGTTTGATAGCTTTAAATTCTCCTGAAGTTTTTGGACCTGCTGGGGCTGCGTTTTTGAAGTTTCTTGGCGGAAGTCTTCAAGCGTATGTGGTTTTAATTCTTGTTTTACTTTTGTGGTTTATTTTTTCTGTTTTTTTAGCAGTTAAAATTTTTTCAAAACAAGACATAACTTAAAACAAATTTGGGGAGGAGAAAATGAAGAAGGTAATTTTTATCCTAACGGGTTTAGTTTTCATCTTTGGCATTGCACTTGCCCAGGGTCAAAAGGATTGGAAGACAACATGTGAAAAACAGTACAACGATAACCTTGCGGTTAAGCAAGTTGTTTTGAACTTGCTTGACCAAGTGAAGAAATCAGAGCAAACCGATGTCGTTAAGAAAGATTTGACGGATGCACAATATTGGATAAACCTTGGCGATGAGATAATGAACAAGCAAAAAGCAAGGATGGACAAAGGCGAATATAATGAAGATGTCTTTACTCAGCTTGGTTATGCTTGGAGATACTATGTTGAGGCGGGGACGAAATTAACAGTTGCTTTAAATAGTTTGACTGTCAAGGTTAAAAAGAAAGGAAGTTGATATTCCCAATATTTTCTTTGTGTTTTGTGGGGGATATGTTTCTCATATCCCCCGCTATTTAAAGAATTACGATTTAATGCACGATGTTGAGATATTGGTCAAATAGAATAGCTTCCGTTTTACTTGTTTTCGTTATGTTTTTGAATTATGGGTCGCAGATATTTTATAAACATCATCATGGTGGTGTTTGCAATTGTAACGAAAATTGCGGGTGTGGTTGTAAGGGTAAAGTTGTTGTCAATTTGATAAATTCAGTTTGCTTTGATTCTGAAGGATGTGGTTGTAAAAAAGGGCAGGTTGTTTCTAAATCTCCTATGGAAGAAGGGCTTATCATTGTTGAAAATAAATTTTCATTTTCATTCCGAGATTCTTTCTTCACATTTTCTAAAGTTTTGAAATTCTCACCGATTCAATCGGACATATTTCACCCTCCTGAGGAGAAATTGGGGATAAATATTTGAATAATTTCCAATCGTTTAAAAACTGAAATTTTTAAATTAAACTCAGGAGGTGTGTTATGAGAATCAAATTTTTAGCTCTCGTAGTCTTGATTTTTGCCATTTCACAAAACTATTTTGCTCAAGAGAAGGGGACAATTCGTGGTTTTGTTTATGATTCTAAAGCCAAGTATCCACTTATAAACGCGAATGTTTGGATTGAGGGAACAAATCGCGGTGATGTTACGGATTTTAAAGGTTTTTTTGAGATTAAAAATCTTGAGCCCGGGAATTACACTGTCTCTGTTTCGTATGTTGGATACAAGCGTGCGAAAGAAATGGTTTCGCTTGGCTCAGGTGAGGTTAAAACGCTTGAGGTTTATTTGGAGGAGTTGCCTTATATTTTGGTTGAAGAGATTGTGGTTTTGGGTAAGCCGGCTGAGGCGTATAATCAAGCTGAAATTGGCGGTAGGGAGGTAGCGAAGTCGCTTCCACGGGACCTTGGGGAATTTGTCAAAAACTTTTCAAATACATCAGCTGTAAAGAAGGGTGGATATGCCCTTGACCCTGTTGTTAGGGGTTTGAAATTTGATCAGTTGAATGTTCAGATTGATAATGGTATAAAGATTGAGCCCGCTTGCCCCAATAGAATGGATCCGCCAACTTCACATGTTCAAGCGGAAGATTTGGAAAAAATTGAAATTTTAAAAGGTCCTTATGCTCTTCGCTATGGTCCCAATTTTGGTGGCGTTCTTAATTTTGTGCTGGCAAAGCCGAAGAGATTTGATAAATTTTCAATCGGTGGAAGGCTTGAAACTGGATATGAAAGCAACTGGAATGGTAAGGTTGCTCAGTTGAGTCTCTCTGGCGGTCAAAGATTATTTGACTTTATATTGTCTGGTGGGGTGAAAGATTATCAAAGTTATAAAGATGGTTCAGGGGCTGAAGTTAAGGCTGGCTTTAAAGTGAGAAATTGGTCTGGCAAATTTGGATTTAATCCAGCTGATAACCATAGGCTTCAGGTCTCGGTTCGTCAAGTATATGCACGTGATGTTTTCTTCCCAGCTCTTCCAATGGATGGAAGAAAGGATGATTCAAGGATAGTTTCAATTGATTATGCCTCAAAGAATTTAAGCGATTTGATAAACAGCGTTAACTTGAAGGCTTATTATTCAAAAGTTTATCACTTAATGGATAATGAATTTAAACCGACGAGGATGATGGTTGAAGCGGTTACAGATGTTAACACATTGACTCGCGGAGCTCGAGCTGAGGTTGGTCTGATTATGGGTAAAAGTGTGATTTATTTTGGTTTTGATTATTCAAAGGTTGAAAAGGATGGATTTAGGACGAGAAAGATGTTGACTGGACCTATGGCTGGGAAAACGTTTACTGATACCGTTTGGCAAAATTCTTATGTTTCAAATTTAGGTGTTTTCTCAGAATTTAGAACCGGCGTTTATGATTTTAACCTGACATTTTCAGCAAGATATGATGTCAACTATGCTGATGTGAGAACGCCAGCCCCATCCTTTGCAAGCTTGTTTAACTTGCTTTCATCTAAACATCATAATTTCAGTGTGAGTGCCGGGGTTGATAAAACATTGGGTTCAAATGTCAGGTTATCGGTTTTGCTCAGCTCAAGTAAGCGAAGTCCGAATATAAGTGAAAGGTATATAAACTTTTTACCTATCGGACTTGATAACTATGATTACATAGGAAATCCTTCAATAAAGCCCGAGACGAACAATAGCCTTGATTTGATTTTAAATAGCAAGATGCTTGGTGGCATTGTCAAGGGTAACGTCTTTTATTATTATGTTAAGAATTTTATAAGTGCTGAGGTGAGACCAGATCTAAAACCGAAGAATATGGGGGTTATCGGGGTAAAGCAATTTATCAATATTGAAAGTGCGAGATTTTGGGGTTTTGAGTTTGGTTATGTTTCGACATTTGGTAGGGATTTTGGATTTAGCTTTGACATTTACAGAACGAAGGCATGGAATGCGTCGACTGGTGAGCCATTGCCGGAGATCCCACCGCTTGAGGCGAAAACATCAATTCGCTATAGTTTATTTGGTGGCAAGATGCTACCGGAGCTTACGATGAGGGCTGTTGCCAGAAAGAGCGATGTTTCAACAAGCTATGGCGAAACTCAAACGCCTGGATTTGTCTTGATCAATTTTGCAATGAGCATTAACTATTTCAGATTTGCTGATATTTCGCTTGGGGTTAACAATTTGCTAAATAAAACTTATTATGAACACTTAACCAGAAAGATTCGAACAACGGGAGCTCCAATTTATGAACCCGGTAGAAGCTTCTTCGTGAACATAGCAATAAAATTTGGAGAGTAAGATGAAAAATAAAATTTTCTTGGTTTTAATTTTAGTTTTTCTTTTCCCATCGTTTAGCTTTGGGCAATCACCGCTTGATTATCTTAAGCCCGATTTTGGGCGTAAAATTGGTGTGTGTAGCGTTTGTAATATGGATGTCTTTGAAAAGATGATGACGCGCGTTGAAATTTTGGTTGATGATACGGTTTATCATGCTTGTGGGATTGGATGCGCAACCGCTATAATGAATGGCAAGAATGTAAAAGATGTTAAGGTTGTTGATTTTAAAACTTTTAAATTAATTGATGCCAAAGATGCGTGGTTTGTCACTGGTAGCGTGGTTTTACCAGCGAGGGCTATGTTGCCCGAATTTTCATTCTCGAGCAAAAAGGAAGCGGAAAGCTTTTTGAAACTTTATGGAGGTTATATTTTTAACTACCAGGAAATGCTTGATCTTGCTAAAAAGATTCGGAAGGAAAGGGAGAAAAAGTAGTTGAACCTTTTAAGGGGCGGGTCTATCCCGCCCTTTTGTTAATAGTAGCGCTTAATCTCATTGCTTAAGTACTTAACAGCCATTGCCACAATGCCTATATCATCGAGAAAGCCAATGATGGGTGATAGATCTGGTATTGAGTCGAGCGGTAAAATAAAATACAAAAGTGCACCTATAGCTATTGCTTTCTTTAAGAACGAAACCGCTGGGTCTTTCATAAATCTATAAAGTGCGAGAAGGTCTTTTTTGAAACTATGTTTTCCTTTCAAACTGGCAAGTTTTTGCCAAAAATTCTGTTCAACATATTTTATATCTTCTTCCCTCACATCGTGGGCAATTTTTTCAACGATATTTGAAATTTTATCGTTTTGATCAATGTAAATGCTTGCTTCGGCTCCGATGTGTTCGTAGTTTTTCATGGTTTGTTTGGAATTTAATTTTTAATCGCATGTGACCGTCATTTCCGAGACTAAAATTGTTGGTGATGCGATATTGCTAAAGAATAAAATATCGTTTCCGACGAGTATAATATTTTTCAAGATGTTGCTAAGGTTGTC
>JBKBWH010000121.1:0-5932 GCA_046289115.1 Candidatus Kryptonium sp. | reverse complement strand
ACCCGCATAATAAACGACGATGCTTATAACAATTATGTCAATAATGTTGGTTATGAATAGAGCTTTGTCGCTTGATTTTAACAGGTTTCGCAGAAAACGATATGGTTGGTTTATCAAGGATTGGAATAAGGCAGCAATTATAAAGACATGAATTGGGAGTGAAAGTTTGAGAATAAAGTTTAAAGATATAAAAGTTAATGCAAGTGAAATTGAGGCGATCACCCTCGCTTTAATTGAATAATCACAGGCAAAATCAGCAAAACTCTGTTCATACTTGCTTAAATTATTTGATGAGTTTGGCGGTTTCATTTTTTATCTTGGTTTATTTGCAATTTCCTTTTGTGAAGTAATCAAATATAAGTTTTGAAATTTCAGCAACCGCGAGGTGTCCTTTATTGTCAACAGCGTATGAAACTTCAGAAAGCTCATCACAAAAAATTGCGACAGCATAGGTAACACATTTTGCATAAACAATTCCGATATCTGCTTTCATTCTATCAATTGAACCAGATTTATTTGCAACGGTGACATTTTCAGGCAGATACCTTTTCATCATCTCATAATCTTGATTGTTTTTCATTATGTTAATAATTTCTGCTGAGACCTCTGGATTTATAACTTTTCCATTTGCGAGAAGTTCAAGAAGTTTAACAATGTCATTTGGGGTTGTATAGCCAACGCCGAATCTCATTGCTTCTGGTGTTTTCTTTTTGGTTTTGAATGACATCAGCTTATTCAAAATTTTCGTATTGTTAAGTCCAAGTTCCTTCATCCTGTTATTTACAGCTTCAAGTTTCGCATCGTGTTCATCCGCGAAGCAATCGAGGACAAGATTTGTCGCGGTGTTATCGCTTAAAATTATCATTAAAACTGCGACATCCATCAACTTAAGTTTAGCTCCATCGTAAAAGTATCGTAGAACGCCTGAACCGCCGTATTTAAGTGAGTCATCAAATGAAATAAGCGTATCCTTTTTTAATTTTCCCTCTTCAAATTTGTGAAATAGTTCAACAAGGATTGGAACCTTTATCACGCTTGCGGTTGGGAAAAGGGAGTCTGCGTTGATTTGAATTGTCTCGCCGGTGATGAAGTTTTTTGCTGAGACGCCAAGTCTGCCCACCCCGTATTTTTTCCCAATCTGATTGATTTTTGAAACTATTTCGTCATTTGTAAGCGTTAACTTTGATGTAGCACAGGCTGAAAATAAGAAAGCAAGCAGGATTAAATAAAGGTATCGCATTTTCAAAAGGTCGTTTTTTGAAAAGATAAATTTTTTATTGAAATTATTCAAGTGAATTTGCAGAAATGTGAAATTCAAAACAAAAAAGGGTGAGGCTTATGCGCGGAATAATTTATCTCGCTTTGCTATTAATTTACCCCTTTTTAAATGTCAGTTCACAATCTTTAAAGATTGGAGATAAAGCCATTGATTTTAAATTGCCATACGCTACAAAAGATACCATTGTCTTTAGTGGGATTAGCTTGTCCGAGATAATCGGAAAAAGAAACATCGTTCTTGCCTTTTACCCAGCTGATTGGAGTGGCGGTTGCACAATTGAAATGTGCACATTTAGGGATAATTTTGCGGAGCTTTCAAAGCTCGATGCGGAGGTTCTCGGAATAAGTGGTGATTATGTGTTTTCGCATCATGAATGGGCGAAGCATTTGAATTTACAGTTTAAACTTTTAAGCGATCATAAGCATGAAGTAGCAAAGATTTATGATTCCTACGACGAAAGTTCTGGCTATAATAAGCGAACAATTTTTGTCATAGATAAAAGTGGTAGAATAGCTTACATAAACTGGCGCTATAATGTCAGGGACCCGAGACATTTTGAGGAATTGCAGAAAGTTTTGTCATCCTTGAAGTGAGTTTTGACAAAAGAGTGATAATTGTGTAAATTTAAAAGAGAACTATATTTGCAAAACCAAAAAGGGAGTTTGCCATGAACAACACGGACAAAATCCGTGAGGCAAAGAGGAGATGGTTAGAAAAAGCTGAAAATCCTTTAATGAAAAGAAGTGGGATAAAGTTTACAACGATTAGCGATATAGAAGTTCAGATGCTTTATACCCCTGATGACCTTGAGGGGTTTGACTATATGGAAAAACTCGGCTTTCCTGGCGAATATCCGTATACTCGGGGAATTCATTATAATATGTACCGTGGTAGATTATGGACTATGCGACAGTTTGCGGGTTTTGGGACGCCCGAGGATACGAACCAAAGATTTAAATTTTTACTTAAACATGGACAAACAGGTTTAAGTGTTGCTTTTGACCTGCCAACTTTAATGGGGATAGATGCGGATGACCCTATGGCTGAAGGTGAAGTTGGCGTCTGCGGTGTGTCCGTAAGTTCGCTTGCAGATATGGAAATTGTTTTTAAAGATATACCGCTTGATCAAGTTTCAACTTCTATGACTATTAACGCTCCAGCTGCAATGATCTGGGCTATGTATCTTGTTGTAGCTGAGAAACAAGGTGTTAAATTCAATCAACTTCGTGGGACAATTCAAAATGACATTTTGAAAGAATACATCGCTCAAAAGGAGTGGATCTATCCACCTGAACCATCAATTAAGTTGATCGTTGACACCATAAGATTTGCTAAGGATTATGTCCCGCAATGGAATCCAATTTCAATAAGTGGTTATCACATTCGTGAAGCTGGGGCAACAGCTGTTCAGGAACTTGCCTTCACGCTTGCAGATGGTTTTGCCTATGTCGAAGCTTGTATAAACGCTGGTATGGATGTTGACGAATTTGCGCCGAGATTATCTTTCTTCTTTAATTCGCACCTTGACTTTTTTGAGGAGATCGCTAAGTTCAGGGCAGCTCGTAGAATTTGGGCAAGATATATGCGCGAAAAGTATGGAGCAAAAAATCCAAGATCTTGGATGTTAAGATTTCACACTCAAACTGCTGGATGCTCACTTACAGCGCAACAGCCCGAGAACAATATCGTTAGAACGGCATTTGAAGCTCTTGCTGCGGTTCTTGGTGGAACTCAAAGCCTGCATACGAACTCAATGGACGAAACTTATGCTCTCCCAACTGAAAAAGCTGCAAAGATAGCCTTGAGAACTCAACAAATTATAGCTTATGAAATTGGCGTAGCGAATGTGATCGATCCGCTTGGTGGGAGCTATTACATTGAATCACTGACAAATAAAATTGAAGAGGAAGCTGAAAAATATTTCCGTAAGATTCAATCGTATTCATCAAATGGTTCAATGCTTGAGGGTGTGGTAAAGGCAATTGAAGATGGCTTCTTCCAGAGAGAAATTGCTGAATCAGCTTATAGATATCAGCAGGAACTTGATAGAAAAGAACGAATAATTGTCGGTGTAAATGAATTTGTTGAGGATGAGCCTGTTGAAATTCCAATTTTAAGGATACCGCCTGAAGTAGCGGATAAGCAAAAGAAGAGACTTGCGGAGGTAAGAGCGACAAGAAATCAAGCGGAGGTTGAGAGAACACTTGCTGAACTTAAGAAAGCAGCTGAAGAAGATCAACCGCTGATGCCGAAGATACTTGATTGTGTAAGGGCTTATTGTACTCTTGGTGAAATGACCTCAACATTAAAAGAAGTTTGGGGCGTTTATCAAGAGCCACTTGTATTTTAAAAAATTTTATGTTCGTCATAAAAGTGTTTGAATTTATGATTGAAACGCAAGTTAATAGATAAAATCAAACCAAAAATCGGCAAAGGATTTGTTTTTCGATTATGTTAAGCTTGCAAGGATAAAACAATGGTTAAAAAATTTCTTTATCTTTGCTCCGCTTATCTTTTCGCATCACTTGTTAAATCCCGAAAAGGTAAAAATTGAGTTCGTAGCATTTCTTTCTTTTTCTTTGATCGCTTCATCAATTTATGTGATAAATGATATTGCAGATAGAGAATCGGACAGAGCTCACCCCGTAAAGAGAAATCGACCGATTGCCTCTGGTCGTGTTAAGGTATGGCAGGGTTTGATATTTTCAATTTTGCTTTTTATCGCTGGTTTCGTTTTAGTTTTGCAGCTTCCATTAAAGGCGGGGTTTTTGATTATTCTCTATTTTTTGCTTATGCTTTTTTACTCTTTCAAACTAAAGCAAATTGTTCTCCTTGATGTTTTTGTTATAGCAATTGGTTTTATGTTTAGGGTTCTTGTGGGGGCATATGCAATTGATGTGATCGTTTCAAAGTGGCTTTTTATAACAACTCTTTTTCTTTCCCTTTTTCTTGCGATTTCAAAGAGAAGGATGGAACTTTATTTTGTGATTCAAAATCCAAACTCAGGAACAATTGAACAAAGGAAAGTTCTTGATGAATATAACATAAAGTTTGCTGACCAGATGCTTGTTGTAACCGCTGGTGGAGCTGTAATTTCTTATGCTCTTTACACCATCTCTGAAAGAACAGTTTCCCTTTTTAAAACCGATGCGTTGATATATACAACTGTTTTTGTTCTTTATGGAATTTTCAGATATATGTATTTGATTTACCAAAAGAGAAGCGGGGAAAATCCAACGGATGTAATTTTGGGTGATGTTGGCATAATTGCTAACATCTTTCTATGGCTTATTGCTTGCATAGTCATAATTTATCGCTGGCAGATTTTTAAATTTTTGGGGATAGAATTTTAAAAAAATTAACATGCCAATATGAAAGAAAAGATAAGAATTGCATCGGGGCAAGGGTTCTGGGGTGATTGGCTTGAAGCCCCGGTTCATCAGGTCACAAAAGGACCTGTGGATTATCTTGTGATGGATTATCTCGCAGAGGTTACAATGTCAATCTTGCAAAAACAAAAGAAAAAAGACCCAAATCTTGGCTACGCTCGTGACCTTGTAAATTTGATGGAGAAGATTCTACCGATAATCGTTGAGAAAAACATTAAAGTTGTAACAAACGGTGGGGGCGTTAACCCGATAGCATGTAGAGACGCGATTTTTAAAGTTGCACAAAAACTTGGGATAAGGAACTTAAAAATAGGGGTTGTATTTGGAGATGACATACTTGATAAAATTGATGAACTCATCAAGATGGGCGTTGACTTCAAAAATATGGACACGGGTGAACCAATTGAAAAGATTCGCGACAGAATAACAAGCGCAAATGTTTATTTCGGTGCTTTCCCAGTTGCCGAGGCTTTAAAACAAGGCGCTCAGATTGTGATAACTGGAAGAGTAACCGATACAGGCATCACGCTTGCACCGATGATTTATGAGTTTGGATGGAGCGAAACTGACTATGACAAGCTTGCCAGTGGAATAGTTGCGGGGCATATACTTGAATGCGGGGCTCAGGCAACGGGTGGTAATTTTTCATATGATTGGCGCTCCGTCCCAGATATGGCTAACATTGGTTTTCCAATTGCCGAGGCTTATCCAAATGGAGAAATCATCATAACGAAGCATGAAAATACGGGTGGACTCGTAACTGTTCAAAGTGTCACAGAGCAACTTGTGTATGAAATTGGTGACCCGACAAACTATATAACTCCCGAGGTTATCGCCGATTTTACAACGATAAAACTTGAGCAGGTGGGGAAAGATAGAGTTAGAGTTTACGATGTTAAAGGAAAACCACCAACCCAATTTTATAAGGTTTCAATGTCTTACTTTGATGGTTATATGGCTGTTGGAACTTTGACATATTCATGGCCTGATGCTCTTGAGAAGGCAAAAAAAGCGGATGAAATAATAAGAGCGAGGTTAAAAAACCTTGGGCTTGAATTTGAGGAAATACACACGGAATTTCTCGGCTATAATTCTTGCCATGGTCCCCTTGCGCATAAGATTGAAGAGCCAAACGAAGTTGTGCTAAGAATTGCTGTACGTGGTAAAAGTTTTGAAGCAGTTGATAGGTTCGGTCGTGAGGTGCCAGCCTTGATATTAACAGGTCCCCCCGGCGTAACTGGATTCGGTGGCGGTCGTCCACACC
>JBKBWH010000120.1:0-5944 GCA_046289115.1 Candidatus Kryptonium sp. | reverse complement strand
TATCTTCCTCCCATCTTCGGATAAATAACAAAAATTTAACTCGCTGACAAAATGCTCCCGACTAAACTGCCCTCGGTTTATCATTCTAAAAATTAACCTATCGACAACAACTGGCTTAAATATCTCCGCAAGATCAAGCGCTAATGAAAATCTTCTATCAGATGGCTCATGCAAATAACTTATCGTCGGATTAAGGGAAGTCTTGTAAATCTCACTAAGCACAGATGTATAAAGCATTGAATTCCCAAACGATATAAGAGCATTTATCGCGTTGCTAGGCGGACGCTTCGTCCTTTTGTCAAAGTAAAAAAATTCATCATCCACCACATATTCCCACGCCATATAATACGCACTCCTGATATGACCCTCACACGCCATAAGCTCGTGAACATCCCGACAGGATTCTATCTTTAACCTTTCATTTTCAATCGCTTCAATACAAATTTTTACATTTTCATCTGAAAGATACCCCTTCAAATTCCTCAACATATTATAACTTGCCCCATCAACGATCTTTTTAGCAATGAAAAGACGCAGATCATCAAAAAGATAATTCTCAACTTGCTTCACAAGCAACCTACCCGAATTCAAAAATTCACGCGGATAAAAACTGCCAGAGTAAAAACCATATCGATTAAAAACATGTAAAACAATGTTGTTCTGGGACAAAAAGTTAAAAAACTTCGTGTTAAATGTCATCTCGCCAAAAATATAAAGCGAATCCACATCCTCAACAGGTATAGGCTTACGCTTCACAACACAATCTTCACCATCCCTTTCAGGATAACCAACAAAACAAAGTATATCCGCATCCCCTTCAACATCATCCCCATTAAGCGGTTCAAAATAAAGTGTGTTATCTTTCCTTCGCAAAATCCCGGAAGAAAATATGTAATAAGGTCTTGGCATAGTAAAGTTAAAATCTTTTGTTTTTAAGACCAACAAAGTTCAAAATAACTGCACCCCCGACATTTAACTCGATTCACTTGAACTGGCGGTATTTTACTGCTAACAATCTTAACAATCTCGTTCAACAAATTGATAATTTTCTCCTCGTCCCCAGGCTCAAGTTCAACATCGACCTTCTTTCTCAACTTTGGATAATTTATCTCTCCCCTTGCACTTACACCCTTTTTTCTGAGATAGTAGATGTAATATTTCACCTGCCATATATGCCCCTCCTCAAAAGAATCCGACTTTTTAACCTCGTGAATTACGCCATCCTCAAAATCAAACCAATCAATCCCAATCATATCGTCGATGTTGATATCCCTATCTTTAGAGCTATAAAAACTTTGACTTAAAATCTTGCCCATCAAAACAAGATCGGAATTATGCTCCATCTGAATCTGATTTGCAAATAGCCAAAGCTGACGCCTACAATGAAAATAATAATTCACCATTACCCCTGTGATGCGTGGATTTTCAAATATCATCATTCAAGTATATTTGTTTCAAATTCATCAACAGAAAGACCAACTTCTGTGTTGTAGCTTGCACGACAGAAAACCCCGTATCTATTACTGTAAATCTGACCCTTTTTAAGCAAATTGAAAAACTGAGGATAAGCAAGCGGAAGATAAAACTTGACAGCATCAAAGTAATTTCCCTCCTCGTACGCCCCGAGATAATCAACCTCATAATACGAGGGAACAACTTCAACAAAACCAGCCAATCTATTAAAATCCCCCTCATTGATCATATTTTTAAACATAGGAACAATGCTATTTATCAACCTCGAAAAACTTTCTCTTGTTTCATCAAAAATCTTCTTTTGCTTTTCTGTAAATCCCTCGCTATAAACACTTTCTATAAGATTCAAAATGTCAAACTCATTAACTCGCCCTAACCCTTTAAGCTCTGTTATCGTTTTTTCAAGTATTTCCCTCTCGTAAATTTTTAAGTCCTCATCAAGATACTCACTGAAAATATAAACATCAGCGCAATCCATTCGCCCCCTTCTATTCACCCGTCCAAATCTTTGAACTAACCTGTCAACTGAAGCCACATCTGTGAACAATACATCGAAATCAATATCAAGAGATACTTCAATCGCTTGCGTTCCAACAAGAAATTGAACATTTTTATTTTTTAAGGTCCCCTCAATTCTTTCCCTATCTATCAATGCAAATCTTGAGTGAATAAGTTTGCTTTCCCCTTTCGCATATTTACTCAAAAATTTGTAAACATCTTGCGCTCTTTTAACCGTATTGCAAACGACGAGAACCCTAAGCCCCATTTCAAGAAAATTTTTAATTAAATCAACGCCGTTTAAAATATTATCGTCTATAAGGTTGATCTTATGTCTTGAGACCTTTCGCAATTCACTCTCATCGACATTTACCACCTCTTCAATTCCAAGTTCTGCTTCAAAAATTTTGCGCAAAAATTTCGGAAAGGTTGCGGACATTATCAAAACTTTAACCCCGAATCGATCCTTTAAAATTTTTAAAGACTCAATCAATAAGGCTATAATCTTTGCGTTGTATGAATGAACTTCATCAAGTATCACCAATCCACCCGCCATCTCCGAAAGTTCCATCTCAAAACCATCAACCCCAAATATCCCCTTCAAAAGCTGAAGATAAGTTATGAGCTTAAACTGCTTGTAGATCTTCTTGCTCAAGTCAACAAAAGCACTTGCAATTTTCTTCGCTTCCTCTGGAGTATATTCCCTATCACTAAAAAATTTATAAAGAAAATAACCAGATCTATAATGTTTAATCCCCACAAGCTCTTCGCCGAAATACCGCACAAATCTTTTAAACATATCGTTTATGCTCGCAGTATAAGGCAAAACATAAAAAATTCTCTTCGCCCTCACATTATCTTGATTGCTTTCCACCCAAAACAAAGATGCCTCGGTTTTCCCATATCCAGTTGGAGCAACTAAAATAATATCCTTCCCCCTTACCTTATCAGCTTGTCGCAATTTCAACTGTATATCATTTAATTTTTCAAATTTTACAGAGTTTGAAATCTCTTCTCTTAACATCGGGATTTCAAGATTATTAGATGATGCGAGATGGTCACAACCCAGGACAAAACCGCGCATAAAAATAAGTCTCAACCATGTCGACTTATCAATTTTAAAATCCTTGATATCTTCATATGGCTTTATCGCAAACCTAAAAACATCAATAAGCTCATCAACTGAACTTGGAAAACTAAAATTTGTCAATTTTTTCCCGATAAATTCTTGGCTCAGATCTGGGATCAACCCCATCATCTTAACAAGCTCATCAAAATTTTCTTCGATTTCCCTCAGCGCGTTTATATATCTCTCGTATCCGGGCAAGTTTCGGTTGATCGTTGAATATCCTTTTTTAAGTTCATCAAGTTCCTTATGATGACTTGCAATACCAAGCGCAATCAATCTTTTAACTTCATCTTCATACTCAAGACACGAAACAAAGCCAGCCGAGATTATCTCGTGCCTATATCCCCATCTCTTTCCAGTTCTTAAAGCCTCTTGAAATCCAACTGCCGACTTCCCAAAATCATGGAAGAAAAGAGCATAAAAAACATAATCCCAAAAATTGGCTTCACCACAAAGCTTTGGAACATCCGAATAAACTCGCATCATTCCACTTAACACTTCCAAAACATCAAGTATATGCTCATAAAGTGTTTTCTCTGGTTCGGTCTTTGCGAGTATCTTCCATCCCATTTTATTTATCTTCTGGTTTTAAAAGCCTATCTAACATCTTTAACAATTCGCCAAACTGAGTGACAATTTTATCAGTTCTCGCAACAATTTCTTCGGCTGTAACTCCAACGACATCCCTTCCAGAATAACCAAGGGTATGATCAAGGTAGATTGGGAACACAAGTTTTTCATCGTCATATAAAAGCCAAACAACAGAATAAATCGTTGAAACATTGCTGCGAAAATTATCACCCTTAAATCTATCCATCGTGCTGATTTGGACTCTGAACCTGAATCCTTTTGAGACTAGGGGTAGATAGAATATATTAGATTCCCTAAATTTCTCCTTAACACGGTAAACCAACATTTGACCAACCATATCCTCTGAGTAATCAACCACCTCAACTGGAATCTGCGAAAGTGCTTCGGTTTGAAATGCCACAAGTGAAGTTAAAATTAGAAGTAGGAGTTTTAGATTATTGACCATAAAAGTATACCCCCCAGTTTTTTTCTTCATCGTAAAATATTGGTTGATGTGAATAGTTTATAAAATTTTTAACGAGGATGAACGGTTGTATTTTTTGACCTTTTCTTGGTCCGAAGGGATCGTATTCAAAATAAAGTGGCAACGATATTAAAATTCCACCGACGCCTTTGAAATCAAACGGGACAATGGTATGTCCGAATCTAACTGGCTTGGTCTGTTTAAGTTCAATCTTTTTCACTTCTTCAATCTTTGCAAGTTCTTGAGTTCTACCAAGAAGTAGGGGAAACATTGGAAAACGAAAATACTTTTCAAATTCCAAATCCGTAGTATAAATGTAAAGTTCAGGAAAGGTTAAAAACTCTCTCAACACAACATTTGACTTAGCCCCGTATTTCATCTTTAATGTCAACTCGTAAATTAGTTCAACATCTTTTCCTTTATCTTTGTACAAAAACACATAGCCGAATTCAACATCGTTAGGTTTAAGAATCCTTCCAGAGGCAGATGACATCAATCCAAGGACAGTGCTTGGCGGTGGAACTTCAAGCGTCGGTTGAACGCCAGATATAAATTTTGGATCCCTGAAGGAAGCTATAATTCCAGTTATTTTCGCTCGGATTACTTCCATGACTTTTAAAAGACTTTATTTTCAACTCAAAAAACCCGCGGTCTTTTCACATATTGTTGACAACATCACCAACAAGCTCAGCAAATTTTTCAATAGCCTCTTTCGGACTCAAAATTGTAACAGACCTGTTTTCGACAAATCTAAAGTCACCAAATTCAGCCCTGAACCTGCTGTCCAACCCATCTAAAAATCCGGGCATAATTCCAACATAAACATCGGATAAAATTACATCGCTGTAATCAATCAATGTTTGCTTCAACCCCTGATAATTGAGCTCAACTTTACCATTCTTCTCATAGGCAAGGTTCATAAATATGTGATTTCCGCCCCTTATAACTGCTAAGATAACAAATTTAGGTGTGACATCTGTCAAGTGCTGCGTTTGCTTAGCCCCGCCGAACAGATAAGCAAGCGCAAGGATTGTCTCCCTTGCCCTCTTGGCTCTGATATCCGATGGAAGCACATAAACATCATTAATCTTTCTCGCTCCTACTTCATCAAGGCTCTTTCTTAATTCGTCATCTTTTTTAATCATATCTTCGTCAACATTTTTAAACCCTGCCTGGCTTCTTAAGTAAAAAACTCCAACCCTCGTCAAATCAAGCGAAAAAACGCCATGTAATATGCTTGAATAAAACTCATGCTCATACGGAACTGGATCACCCTCTTGCCTTGCCATAACCCCATAATCTTGAACTGGTTCAACACTTAACACGGAAACAAGTGGAGAACACTTCAATGGTGAAACCCGCGTGACTGTTTTATCAGCCTTACCCTCTTTCACAGCTCTCATATACCCAAAGATATCATCATCCGGATATTTGAATGGATTTGCCTTGGTGAATGCGATTTTCTCGGCTCTTTCAACAGGTGAAAGTTCCCAATTGAACATCTCCTGCAGTGTCATCCTCCACCAAAATCTCCAAGCCTGCGCTGAAACATAAGGATAAATCTCCCCGCCTTTTCTTATTGCCTTAACTCGCACAATATTTTCTGCTCTTTCGCTAATATCAGTTCCAGCATTGTTTAATGCTGAATGTGGAGCATCAACCAAAATATATCCTGTTGCCATAAGCATAGTTGTATTTACCTCCATAGTTTTTTGTTTTAAAATTTTAAGTTTCCCTGTTCGATTCTTCTTCCCCTTCCACTTCAATAAGCCAACTGTGTAAAACCTCAT
>JBKBWH010000011.1:0-19444 GCA_046289115.1 Candidatus Kryptonium sp. | reverse complement strand
GTATTGGTCGATGTTTAAGAGAATTTTTGCTGAATATAATTTACCTGAAGAATTGATTTATCTTTGTATGATTGAGAGCGGGGTAAATCCATTTGCGGTTTCAAGAGCTAAGGCTGTTGGGATATGGCAATTTATCAGAGGGACAGGAAGATTGTATGGACTTGAATCAAATTGGTGGTATGATGAGAGAAGGAGCATAGAGAAGTCAACAAGAGCAGCTGCCCAACATCTTAAAGACCTATATGAGTTATTTGGGGATTGGCATTTGGCGATAGCTGCGTATAATTCTGGCGCGGGAAGAGTTCAAAGGGCGATAAGAAAAGCGGGGGTTCCTGATTTTTGGAAAATAAGAAGGTATTTGCCGAGGGAGACCAGAAATTATGTGCCCCAATATATCGCTGTTACTTTGATAGCGCTTGAACCTGAAAAATATGGATTTCAACCCCCGGTTGCCATTGAAGATCAAATTGAGTATGATGAGGTGGTAATTGATGCAAGTGTTAATTTGAAAAAAATTGCGGAGTGTGCGGAAACTGATCTTGAAACTTTGCTTGAGCTAAATCCTGAACTTGTCCGCGGATATACACCGCCACATCGATATACATTGAGAATTCCGAAAGGGAAAAAAGAAATTTTTATGGTTAACTATAATGCTTTGCCAGATGATGAGAAGAGAAATTTAATAGTTCATAAGGTAAGAAAGGGAGAAACGCTCAATAAGATTGCTAAAAAATACGGTGTTCCACTCGAAATTCTGTATAGTTTTAATCCCAATGCTAAGCCAAGGTCTTTACAAGTTGGACAAGTTATCTTGGTACCAGATATTTCTGGTGCTCGCCCATATTCGGGTGTAAGCTTCGGGGTAAGCAAAGCAAAAGTTAATAATATAAATGGGCGAATCATTTATCGGGTTAAGAGGGGGGATACTTTAAGCGCAATCGCAGAAAGATACAATGTTAGCGTTAAAGATATTAAAAGATGGAACGGTTTGACGGGAAACTTTATAAGGGTGGGGCAGAAAATAGTAATTTACACGGGTTCTTCTGTTGGGGGGAGCGATTGATTTTTTGGGTTTTAAGAAGTAAATTTTTTCCAGATGAATTCCTCTTCCGCCTGACCAGCTGAGAAATATAACTTAAAATGGAGGTCCTGCCATGGCGATCTGTGAAAGGTTGAAAAACTATCTTGATTCAAACGGGGTGAAGTATATCACCATTGTTCATTCGACCGCTTTCACTTCACAGGAGGTTGCAGCCAGCGTTCATATTAAGGGTAAGGAATTTGCTAAGTGTGTGATTGTTAAGTCGGATGGTAAATTTTTCATGCTCGTTGTGCCTGCAGATCATAGGGTGAATTTTGAAAAGGCAAAAAGTATTTTAAATGTTGAAAATTTAAGTCTTGCAACGGAGGAGGAGTTTAAAAAGTTATTTCCGGATTGCGAAGTAGGTGCAATGCCACCGTTTGGGAATTTGTATAATCTTCCGGTTTATGTTGATGAAAAATTTAAAGCGAACGATGAGATAAGTTTTAACGGTGGGACTCACAACGATGTTGTGAAGATGAAAATGGCGGATTATGCCCGTCTTGTTGAGCCGGTATTTTGTGACATAGGTGAGCATTTATAAAGCGGAGGGGGTGGGATTCGAACCCACGATCCCGCTTTTAGCGGGATAGCGGTTTTCGAGACCGCCCCGATCATCCACTCCGGCACCCCTCCGTGCTTGTGGTTAAAATTTAAAAAAATGAAGCAAAAGATACAACCTCAAAATTTGTAAAATCATCTGGAAATGATGCCAAGCTGACCTGTTAACTTCAAAAGGTTCATCTCGGCAACTTTAGCTTGATATAACGCTGAAATTAATCTACTTTCTGCACTAATATATGCCCTTTGTGCTTCTCTTAGCTCAAGTGGTGTTAAAATTCCAAGGCGATATCTTTCAATCGCAATCTCAACATTTTCCCGGGCTATTTCAAGGTTTTCCTTTTCAAGCTCAATTAATCTTAAACTTGTGCTGTAGCTTTCATAAAACTTTAATACCTGCGCCTCAACATTACTTTTAACTTGCTCATATTTTACCTCGCTGCTTAATAGCTCAATTCGTGCATTTTCATGTTCCCTGACCGTGTTGAAACCATTGAAAAGATTGAATGACAAACTTATACCGTAATTTAAGCCTAAATTTTGGTTTAGGGCTATAAATCCAGCTTGAGATTGTGAGCGTGTAAAATTATATCCAACAAAAAAATTTATCCTCGGGGATAATTTTGATCTTATGCTGGATAAGTTTAATCTTGCGAGGTTTTTATTTTTACGAGCAATTAGAATAGAACGATTATTTTCATTTGCTTTTGAAAGCAACTCTTCAAGCGAAAAGTTTTCTATTTTGATTGTATCAACGATGTCAAAATCGATATTTGGGTTTCTTCCAAGCAGGAGGTTTAAATTTACCTTTGCATTTTTAAGTTCGATCTCCTGTCTAAGTAACGCACTCATATCTGAGTTTAAATCCACCTTTGCCTGAAGAAGTTCTGTTTTTGATGCGGTGCCAACTTTATATTTTTCCTCCGCAATCTTTACTCTTTGTTCAGATATAGATATGCTTTCCTTCAATGTTTTCAAAATTTCTTTCTGTCGCAAAATGTCGTAGTAGGCTAAAATAACATTTGCAATTATTTCCTCTGAGGTTGCGATTGATGTTGTCTCAACGAGTTCTTGTGTTTCGGCGAGTTTTTTGTAGGTGGTGTAATTATAAAACCCGTCAAAGATAGTCCAGTTAAGCGTAGCCCCGAGGTTGAGGGAATTTGAGGCTGCGCCTGTTCTATTTATCGCTCTCCCATCAAAGTATTCTTGTCTTGTGTTGTTTGAACTTTTGGAGAATCCGAAGCTTAAATCAATTGTCGGTAAAAATCCAGCATTTCCAAGCGAATAATTGTTAAGTGCAATTTCAACCGTATTTTTTGAGATTTTTACATCAGGGTTGTTTTTTAAAGCAAGATTTATCGCATCTTCAAGTGTTAACACTTCTTGTGAGAATGAAGGGGATAGAAAAATTAAAAGAGCGAGTGCAATTTTTTTCATAGTTTCTTCAAAAGAGACCTTTGTTTTAAAGTTTATTTTATTTGCTCGCTGTTAATTTGCGCAAGTTCAATTTCCGATGGTTGTTCTTCAATTTGAATTTTTTCTCTTTTGCTTTCCTTGGAGAGATAGGAATAAATAGCTGGGATAACATAGAGGGTTAAAACTGTTGAGAAAATTAATCCACCTATAACTGCGATACCCATAGATTTTCTACTTTCAGCACCAGCGCCAAGCGCAAGTGCGACTGGAACAAAAGCAAGGATTGTTGTTAAGCTTGTCATAAGGATTGGTCTAAATCTTTGTATTGCAGCGCCTTTCACAGCTTCAAGCTTTGAAAGCCCCATAGCTTTTCTCTGGTTTGCGAATTCAACGATTAAAATACCGTTTTTCGTCACAAGTCCAACAAGCATTATCTGGCCAATTTGGCTGAAGATGTTCAATGTTTGATTAAAATACCAAAGCGAAAATAGGGCACCTGCGAGAGCGAGCGGAACGGTAAACATTATAATGAGCGGATCAATGAAACTTTCAAATTGTGCAGCGAGAACAAGATAAGTTAAAAGCAAAGCTAGAAACATCACAAAAGCTAAACTTGATGAACTTTCTGCGTAGTCCCTTGAAGGACCGCTCAAATCGGTTGAAAATGTTTCATCGAGAACTTTATTTGCAATTTCTTCCATTGCTTTTATCCCATCCCCAATGGTCTTGTTGGGAGCAAGCCCTGCAGAGACAGTCGCTGAAATATAACGGTTAAATCTATAAAGCTGTGGCGGGTTTGCTTCTTCTTCTATAGTTATCAAGTTGTCAAGTTGAATTAACTTGCCCTCATTGTTTCTCACATATATTGATTTTAAATCAGCTGGTTTTTCAGCGCTCTCTTTGATAATAGAACCAATCACTTGGTATTGTTTCCCACCGATTGTGAAAAATCCAAGGCGTTGTTCGCTAAATGCAAGCTGAAGCGTTTGAGCGACATCTGCGACTGAAACCCCGAGCGCTTTTGCTCTTTCGCGGTTTACCTTAACTTTCAATTCAGGTTTATTAAATTTAAGGTCAACATCGACAATCGTAAATTCAGGACGTCTGCCTGCTTCATCCAGGAATTTTGGAAGCACCTGTTTCAATTTTTCAAAGTTTGGAGCTTGAATTACAAATTGAACTGGTAATCCGCCACGAGCAACTCCTATGGTTTGATCTTGAGATACATAGGCTCTTATCCCAGTTAATTGTCTAAGCTTTCGTGTTAAATCATTGGCTATTTCCTGTTGACTTCTTTCGCGTTTGTCCTTTTCACTTAATCTTACACGCATAAAGCCGGTGTTGGAGCCAGTCCCTCTCCATGCGGGCGATGTTATAGCGAAAATTGCTTCAGCTTCTGGAACTGAACTTTCGACAAGTTGTAAAAGTTCATCCATGTATTTTTGCATTTGATAATATGATGTTCCCTCCGGCGCTGTTGCATTTATGTTTAACATAGCCCTGTCCTCAAGCGGGGCAAGTTCGGAAGGTAAGCTTGTTCCAAAAATTACAATGGCAATCGCCGATATAGCCATTATGACAAACGCGAGCCATCTTCTCTGCATAAATTTATCAAGCGAATTACTGTAAAGGTTCATCAACCTATTAAAAAATGGCTCGGTTTTGTGATAAAACTTCGAATGTTCTCTTTTTAAAAACCTTACGCTTAACATTGGGGATAGCGTTAATGCAACAAAAGATGAAATTATCACCGATCCAGCTATCACAACCCCGAATTCTCTAAACAATTTCCCGGTGAATCCTTGAATGAATATCACTGGCATAAACACAGCCACAAGGGCTATCGTTGTAGCGATGACAGCAAAGAAAATTTCTTTAGTTCCTCTTACACCAGCTTCATATGGATTAAATCCCCTTTCAATTTTTGAGTAAATGTTCTCAAGGACAACAATTGCGTCATCAACCACCATACCTATTGCAAGGACGATCCCAAGGAGCGTCAAAACATTTATTGAGAAATTAGCCAGATACATTATAAAAAATGCACCAATAAGTGAGATTGGAATTGCAATAATTGGAATTAATGTCGCTCTCCACTCGCGTAAGAAAAAGAAAATTATTACAATTACGAGACCAAAAGCTATGAGAATGGTTTCTCTTACCTCTGCTATGGAGCGACGAACATATTTAGTTGTATCAAACCCAATTCCAATTTGTATATCTTGTGGAATTTCCTTCTTTAGTTGTTCAACTCTCTTATAAAATTCATTTGCGATATTTATGTGATTTGCCCCTGGCTGTGGAATGATTGCAACCCCAACTTGTGGAATTCCGCCTTTACCTTTCATAATTGTTCTTATATTTTCTGGCGCAAGCTCGGCGTATCCTATGTCTTGTAATCTTATGAGTTTTCCTTCTGATTCTTTAATTATAAGATTGTTGAAATCATCGGGGGTTTGGAGGCGTCCAAGTGTTTTTATTGTTAACTCCATGGTTTTGCTCTCAATTCTTCCGGCTGGTAGCTCAATGTTTTCCCTTAAAAGAGCGTTTCTAACATCAAGCGGTGTTAGGTGATAAGCAGCAAGTTTAACTGGGTCCATCCATATTCTCATTGAGTATTTTTTCTCGCCCCATATCCTTACTTCACTTACCCCGGGTATAGTTTGCAGTCTCTCTTTGAAGATGTTGTTTGCGATATCAGTTAATTCAAGTAAACTTCTTCTATCACTTTGAACTGTTAAAACTATTATTGGGAATGCGTCTGCATCTGCTTTTTGAACAATTGGAGGGTCAACATCCGGTGGAAGAAGCCTCATTGCTTGGGAAACTCTATCTCTTACATCATTTGCAGCTGCTTCAAGATCTTGATCAACTGTAAATTCAACCCTTATGGAACTTCTTCCATAGCTGCTTACAGATGTAATGGTTCTTATGCCAGCAATTCCACTTATTGATTCCTCTAATGGTTCTGTTATTTGTGATTCTATAACTTCAGGATTTGCGCCCGGATAACTTGTTGTTACTGTGATAACAGGTGGGTCAACGGCGGGATACTCTCTCACACCGAGATAAAAATAAGAGATAATCCCAAAAATCAAAATCACAAGTGACATAACAATTGACAAAACTGGACGCCTTATGCTTAATGATGAAAGTCCCATAGCTCTATCCCCAATTTAAATTTTATTCAATTTCACTGAATTTCGCTGATTTTGACTTTAAATCCGGATTTTAATTGCAAAAGACCCGTCGTGAGGACAGTGTCCCCGGGTTTGAGCCCGGATTTTATTTGTATAAACCTTTCAGTTCTAATTCCAGTTTCAACTTTTTTCTCAAGTGCTATCCCATTATTATAGATGAAGACGCTGGTTCCCTTAGTGCTTGGAATTATAGCCTCAGCAGGTATTAAAATTGTGTTAGGTATTTCCTCAAGTATAACTTCAATTTCAGCAAATGAACCGGGCAAAACTTCATAATTTTTATTCGGGAAGATTGCACGAACTTGAAGAGTTCTAGTCGTCGGGTCTATCTTTGGGTCGACTGCATAAATGACCGCTCTATAAGTTTTATCTGAGCCTTGAATTTTGAAATCAATTTTATCACCAACATTTATAGATTTTATATATTTTTCGGGAACGGAAAACTCAATTTTTAAAGTATCAATATCTTGTAAAGTAGAAATTTTCGTTGCTGGTGAAATGTAACTTCCTTCGCTCACATACCTTAAACCTATGATCCCATCAAATGGAGCCCTTATCTCAGTTTTGGCTATCCTTGCTTTGATAAGTTGAATTTCCGCTTCCAGTGTATTGAGTTCAGTTAGAGCAACATCATACTCTTGTTTACTTATTGCTTCTTTTTCAAGAAGCGTTCTCTGTCTATATTCTTTTTCTTCGGCTAATTTCTTTTGGTATTGAGTTTTTAAGAGCTGCGCCTGAAGTTCAGAATCATCAACCTTAACAAGTATATCTCCCTTTTTAACTCTTCTGCCCTCACTAAAGAATATCTTTTCAATTTTTCCTGAAATTTCACTTCTTATTTCCACTTCCTCATTAGCAAGGATTGTTCCCGTTACTTTAATTTTATTTTCAAGTTTTTGGGGTTTTGCTACATATGCTTTTGCGATGAGTTCAGGTGCAACCCCCGGCTTTCTATTTTCAGCTCTTTTATTTGCGAAAATTGATTTCAATTTGGGTAGAGAAAGTCCAATAATTGCAACAATTATAATTACAATTAATCCTTTGTTTGAAATTTTCACGGATGCTTTGACCTTTGTTTTAGTAATTGGACGCAGGCAAGATTTCAAAGTTTCCCAAAACTTGTTTGATTTTTTAATTTGCTTTAAATTAAATCAAAACTTACAAGAAAAAATCGCTTTTGCACTCAAAGGCTGTGGAGAACGAAAAGATTCTAATTAAAGGAGCTCGCGTTCATAATCTTAAAAATATAGATCTTGAACTCCCCAAGAATAAACTTATTGTTTTTACAGGCGTAAGTGGCTCTGGAAAATCAAGCCTTGCATTTGATACAATATATGCGGAGGGGCAAAGAAGGTATGTTGAAAGTTTGTCAGCTTACGCGAGACAATTTCTTGAAAGAATGGACAAACCTGATGTTGATTTGATTGAGGGGATTGCTCCCGCCATCGCAATTGACCAAAAATCGACGGGGCGTAATCCGCGCTCAACCGTTGGGACGATGACCGAAATTTATGATTATCTTCGACTTTTGTTCGCAAGGGTAGGGAAAACTTATTGCTCCAAGTGTGGTAATCTTGTTCAGAAAGATACACCTGGTTTTGTCGTAGAAAAAATAAAACAACTTCCCGAGGGGAGCAAAATTTACATTCTCTTTCCATTGCATATTCACAAAGGACACACCATTGAAGATGAATTGGAAGCGCTCAAGGAGAAAGGTTTTTACCGTATTTTTGTTAAGGATGAACTCATTGATTTAAGCGAAGGAATTGATTTTAAAAAGCTTAAAAAGGAAGAAATTTATGTCCTTGTTGATCGTCTCGTAGTTCGTTCTGATATTGATGAGGTGAGATTGTTTGATTCTGTAGAGATGGGCTTCAATGAGGGGCGGGGTCATCTTGTTGTAAAAGTTCTTGACTCTGGTGAGATTATGAAGTTTAGTGAACATTTTGAATGTGCGTATTGTAAAATAGAATATGAAGAGCCGGAGCCAAGGCTCTTTTCGTTTAATAATCCTTATGGGGCTTGTCCTAAATGCCAAGGATTTGGCAGAGCGTATGGGATTGACTGGGACGCTCTTGTTCCAGACAAGACAAAAAGTATAAAGGACGGAGCGATCTATCCGTGGAGAAGTGAAAAATTTTCATGGTTTCAAAAAGATTTGCTGCGTGTTGCAAAGAAAATTGGCATCCCTATAGATGTGCCTTTTAAAGATTTAAGCCCCGACCATATTGAAATTATAAAAAATGGTTACGATGGATTTGAAGGTATCAATGGATTTTTTAAACTGCTTGAGGAAAACTCATATAAGGTTCATTATAGGGTGATGCTTTCAAGATACAGAAGATATACAACATGCGATCTCTGCGGTGGTTCAAGGCTTAGAAAGGAGGCATTGAATGTTAAAATTGAGGGGAAAACAATTTATGATATCGTTCGGATGTCAATAGAAGAGGCATATTTCTTCTTTCAAAACATTGAGTTAACTGATTACGAGAAAACAATTTCCGCAAGTATACTTTCAGAAATAAATCGTAGGCTAAAGTATCTTTACGAGGTTGGACTTGGATATTTAACGCTTGATAGATTGTCAAATACTTTATCAGGTGGCGAAGCTCAAAGAATAAATCTTGCAACTGCGCTTGGTTCTTCACTCGTTGGAACTCTTTATATCCTTGATGAGCCAAGCATCGGTTTACATCCACGGGATACACATCGTCTCATAAAAATTTTAAAATCGCTCAAAGAAAATGGGAACACAGTTATAGTTGTTGAACATGATAGAGAAGTTATTGAATCAGCTGATCATATAGTTGATCTTGGTCCTGGGGCTGGGGAAAATGGTGGAAGGGTGGTTTTTCAAGGTAAATATGAAGATTTGCTTAAAGATGAAAATTCGCTAACGGGTAAATATCTAAGTGGACGGTTGAAAATTCCAGTGCCTAAGGAAAGAAGGAAGCCGAAGAGGGGAAATTCAATAATAGTTCGTGGGGCAAGAGAACATAATTTAAAGAATATAGATGTTGAGTTTCCTTTAAATGTTTTTGTTTGCGTCACGGGTGTGAGTGGTTCTGGGAAAAGCACCCTTGTTTATGATGTGCTTTATGCAGCTTTAAAAAAATTGAAAGAAGGAAGTTATGAGGGAAAAGTAGGCAAGTTTGATGCAATAGAGGGTCATGAATTAATTGACGCAGTTGAGATGGTCGATCAATCTCCGATTGGGAAAACACCGCGCTCAAATCCGGTTACATATGTCAAAGCATTTGATGGGATAAGGGAAATTTTTGCGTCAACTTACCTTGCAAAAGTTAGGGGATATACGCCAGGGCATTTCTCATTTAACATTCCGGGTGGTAGATGCGAAACATGTGAAGGTGATGGCTTTGTTAAAATTGAGATGCAATTTCTTGCCGATATCTACCTTCCTTGCGATTCGTGTAATGGAAAGAGATATAAAAGTGAAATACTTGAGGTGGAATATAAGGGGAAAAATATAAGCGATGTTTTAAATATGACCGTTACTGAGGCGATTGAGTTCTTTAAAGGGCATAAAAAAGTTGTTGAGAGGTTAAAAGTTCTTGATGCGGTTGGGCTTGGATATATTAAGCTTGGGCAACCTGCAAATACTCTATCTGGGGGAGAAGCACAGCGTGTTAAGCTTTCGGCACATCTTCTTGCTTCTGAAACAAGTCCGCACACTTTGTTTATTTTTGATGAGCCAACAACGGGGCTTCATTTTGATGATATCGCTAAACTTTTGAAGGCATTTAATGCACTTTTGGATGCGGGGCATTCAATCATTGTAATTGAACACAATATGGATGTGATAAAGTGTGCTGACTGGATAATTGACCTTGGACCTGAAGCAGGGGATAGGGGAGGTTATATAGTTGCGGTTGGAACTCCTGAGGAAATCGCCAAAAATCCAAATTCATATACCGGCCAATTTTTGAAAAAATACCTCAATGATGTGTAAGCATATCCACAAAAACCTTGCCAAAACATCTCAGAATCTGTGATTTTCGTCAAAGAAAGAGAGTATAATTCGAAATTATATTTTAAGTGAAAATTGAATTCGATTTTTGAAGCGAGGACCTCTGGGGGGAGGTTCTGCTTCATTGCTTGAGGGTCTGGGTGAAACTCTGTTAATGGGGTTGAGCCCAGACCTTTTTATATGTAAACGGGTTTAACCTCATAAGGAATTGGATCATCTACACCTGCAAGTTGAAATCCTCTTAAGCGCAATGCGCAACTATCACAGACGCCACAAGCAACATCCTCTCTTTGGTAACAGCTCCAAGTCAAGTGTAAAGGTGCTTTAAGTTCAATCCCTTTTTTAACTATATCAACTTTTTTCATATTGATGACCGGCGTTACTATCTCAATGGGTTTTCCTTCAACACCAGCTTTCGTTCCAAGTTTTATGACTTCGTTGAAGGCTTTGTAAAATTCCTTTCGGCAATCCGGATACCCGGATGAATCCTCCTCGACTGCACCGATGAAAATTTTAGTTGCGCCAATCACTTCCGCCCATGAGACAGCAATTGAAAGCATATTTGCATTTCTAAAGGGAACATAACTTGTTGGAATTGTCTTTCGAGTTAAATCTGCCTCCTCGACTGGTATATTTTCATCTGTTAAACTTGATCCACCGATTAATTTCAAATGCTCAATATTTATCACGAGGCGCTTTTTGACGCCGTAGAAGTCAGCTATATCATGAAATGCTTTTAATTCCCTTCGTTGTGTTCTTTGACCATAATTTAAATGGAGAAAGGCAAGCTCGTAACCGAGGGAGTTAGCAATAGCAGCGGTTACGCAGGAATCAAGCCCACCGCTTACCAAAATCACAGCAATTTCTTTTTCCGTCATATTTAGAAAAAGTTTTGTTTTTAAATTCTTTCTACTTTTATCATATTCGTTGAGCCTCGCTGGAATAGGGGAATTCCAGCTGTCATTATTATTAAATCTCCGCCTTCCAAAATTTCGCTTTCCTTTAATTGAATTTTTGCGTTTTCTATCGTTTTATCTGTTTCTGAAATTTCTTTGAGTTTAATTCCGGCCACTCCCCACACAAGATTTAAATGTTTCACAACTTCATCATTGTCTGTAAGGGCAATTATGGGAACCGCAGGTCTGTATTTTGCGATTGATTTTGCTGTTGCTCCTGTATGAGTTATTGTTACGATTGCTTTTGCGTTTAATTGTTGAGCAAGCAGGCAAGCAGCTCTCCCTATAGCATCAACCTCATTTTTTAATTTCAAGTTTGAGTCAAAAACAGGTCCGTAGAAATTATATTGCGTTTCAATTGATTGTATTATCCTGTTCATTACTTTAACTGCTTCGATGGGGAATTCTCCAATTGATGTTTCGCTACTTAACATCACTGCATCGGTTCCATCAAGGACGGCATTTGCAACATCGGTTGCTTCCGCCCGCGTTGGTCTCGGGTTTGAAACCATCGATTCAAGCATTTGTGTAGCGGTTATAACAGGTTTGCCAGCTATGTTTGCTTTTTTAATCAACATTTTCTGTAAAACGGGAACTTCCTCCGTTGGAAGCTCAACACCAAGGTCGCCTCTCGCAACCATTATCGCATCAGCAAGTTCAATTATATCATCAATCGATTTAACAGCTTCAATCCGTTCAATTTTTGCAATTATGGGAACAACTTTCCCTAAATCTTCCATCTTTTTGCGCAAATTGATTATATCTTCCCTTTTTCTGACAAATGATAGCGCAACATAGTTAATCCCATTTTCAAGCCCAAATTTCAAATCTTCTATGTCTTTTTCTGTAAGCGATGGAACTTGAAGATCCACACCCGGCAAATTTACACCCTTATGCGATTTCAGAATTCCGCCATCAACAATTTCACATTTTACTTTTTTGCCCTCAACACTTACAACTTTAAGTTCAATCATCCCATCATCAAGGAGTATAGTATCTCCGGGTTTAACATCGTCTGTAAGGTGCTCATATTGAATTGGGATAGTTTCATTGTCGCCGTCAATTATTTCCGAGGTTAGAAAAATAAAATTTCCAGTTTTAAGTTCGAGTGGCTCTGTTTTTAGTTTTCCAACCCTTATTTTCGGTCCTTGCAAGTCTTGGATTATCGGGATAAATTTACCCGTAATTTTTGAGGCTTCGTTGACAAGTTTTATAAATTTTAAATGTTCTTCGTAATCGCCATGTGAAAAGTTTAATCGCACCGCATCCATTCCTGCGTTTATAAGTTCAATAACTTTTTCAAGTGTGCTTACCGCTGGTCCAAGAGTGCATACTATTTTTGTCCTTCTGAAATTTTTCATCCGCTTCAAAATTTTGTTTGGAAGATTATGTTCCAATTGAGATGTGAAGGTCAATTCCAACTTCGTTTATTGTTGAACCCGGGATAAAGGTGCTTCTTGAATCAGATTTTGATTTTGTAAGTCGATAAAACAGAGAACCTGTAACGCGCGTGCTTAACATATAGCGAAATCTTAACTCCATCGTTGTTCTTAAGATTCCATCAAGTGGCAAAGCTTGCGAAAGATTTCTCGCCTGATATGTTTGCCGTGAATTCTTTGACGATGAATAGGTAAATGTTATATCAACATCGTTTTTAAGCGAAAGACCGAAAATTGGCAAATTGAAGCCTCGTTTTGAATAACTCAAATTGAATGAGATTTCTCTTCTGAATGTTTCAACAATTGCCTTAGCTGAAAAGTTTAGGTCATAATAGGTTGAGGTTATATATCTGAAACCGCCGGTTAGATTTCCATTCCATAAAGGTTTAAAGGTTAAATTAAGTCCGATCAAAGGGTTAAAATCATAACCAGTTCTTTCACCTTCAAATGTTTGTCCTTGTCCGATGAAACTCCTCCATCTTTTTTCAAAGTTTGATGTATATGCATGTTCAAGTGAAACACGAGTTGCGAAGGATTTAAAGATAGAAAACTTTTCAAGTCCATCCCATCTTAATCGCCAGTTAAGCCTGGGGATGAAACCGCCAAAAAGTTTGCTTAAGAATGGAAGTGTCTCAAACCCCTCTTCAAATGCTTGTGCAAGCTTTTCATCATCGGTTCTTTTGTCATTTGGGTCAAGTTTGAGCTCAGAATATATTGATGCTACAGATTTGATTCCGCTTTTGAAAATGCTAAATATAAAAACAGGTGGGAGTGTCAGGAAAGACCTACTTACTGAGGCGGAGCTTGTAAATGATGTAACTTTGGGTATCCCAAGCGAATCCGTCACAATTCTCTGATTCCTTTGATAGCTCCATCCGAGATTCCAGCTCAGATCAAGATAAGCACCTTGCCAAAGAGAGCGAGATGTGGTTATTGAAATCCTATTGTTTTGCGTGTAATTATTGTCAAGGTTTCCATTCGGTGCTCTTAAGCCCGGGCTTTGCTCAAATCCGAAAAATGGGAAACCTTTTTTGGGTGTAAACTGAATTTTCCCGTTTGGATCGGAAACGAAACCAAGTTGATATAAAAGCGATGGTCCATATTCAATTCTATCACTTATAAATGGAAGCCATGACCAAAGATTGCCCATACCGGGTCTTTCGCTGTAAAGTCCAGTGTTCATCGCTGTATTTGTTTGAGTGAATGTGACTTGGACATTTTCATAGTCAAGAAACGGAGTTTTTATAAGTATCTTCAAAACATCTTTCGGTGATAGGGAAAAGCCTGATTTCTTTGATGTATCTTTTTGAGCCGGTACACCACGCCTAACTTGTTCTTCTTCTCCAAACCATGAGTTGGCAAGTGATTTTAATTTTAGTGATAAGTTAAAGTTTAAATTTGCAGAGTATCCAGCGCTCCTTCCAAGGTCTCTTTGTTGAAAGTTATTTTGCCATCTATATGCGGATGAATAGCTAAAGTTAGTACTTAGATATTTGTTCAAGCCAAGAATTGGTGGTATCCTCGGGTTTGTTCCTATGCTTATTTGCTGAGATAAAGTTGATGTCTTGCCAAAGTTTATCAAACCATCTTTAAAAAAGATGTCGCCAAAAATTTCTTTTGTGCTCCGCTGTCTACCGAGGGAATCAGTTTCGAGATGGACGAGATTGCTTCCTATGTCAACTTGGTATCTTAAAGATGGATTTATCAAACCATTATTTGAGAATTTCCAGTCAAATGAAAAACCTCTTTGAGCGTTGAAAACGCGAGTTGTTGGTTCGTAGGCTGTTTTCGTTCTAAATTTTCTATTCTCTTGTCCTCTATCAAATCTCATCATTCCGGCGATGCTTGACGGTGTGAGCTGAATTTCCCAATCTTTGTATGCGTCCAAAAGCGGAATTCCTCCGAAAAGTGATTTGAAAGGCTTAAAAGTTATTGGCTTAATGCTGGTTGAATAATTCGTTTGAAAGTTAAAGCCCCATTTGTTGCTTAGTTCAGTGTTTATATCTCTAAATTTTGAACGGTTGAAGTTAAATCCGATATTTATTTTGTTGATGACATCTCTAACATACCATTTTTGGGAATTAATCGTAAAATTGACAGATGGAATTGCCCATGTCTCTGATACCATTATTTGCTGGATGACGGTTAACAGGCTGTCTGCTTTTCTGTTTGCTTCTTCTTCCGTCCCACCTTTTTCAATGATTGTTTGTCTGAGGCGATTTGCTGCTTCAGTTGCAAGTATGTCTTTCCCGGGGATATATTTTGGAATTCCTATATTTTCAGTTCTTGAGTATGTAAATGGAATTCGCAGCGATGAACTTAAAAATGAAGGCAAAACTTTTTCAATGTTAAAATTCGTTGAGAAAGCCCAATTCGTTGAGAGAATCCGGGCAGATGAATTAACAAATTTATCTGTAAGCCCTCTGAATTCAGGACTTTTTCGCGCAAGCCCAAAACTGACATTTAAAAGTTCAGGTACGCTAAACTGAGCAGATAAATTATATGCCCATCCAAGAGCATCATTTGCCTTTAAAAGCCTTAATTCATTTACCCAAACATCGCCAGAAAGCAACGCTGGTCCTTTCCCTCTTGGATTTGTTACACCAATTGCAATAAATGTGATGTTCGTTAGAGATGGATTTCCTTTGACCCAATATGTTGCCCCGGGCGGTCCATCTGGCACAAGTATTCTGCTAACAGGTTGATTTATTGAATCTCTTGTTTGTTTTAAAGCAGTGAGTTGATCAAAAACAATTTGAATATTATTTCGCACATCCCAATCAGGCCATATCGGTTGGCGGTATTCATAATAATTTGATGTGTCTGTTCCAATCCAGATGAAAATTTCAGCCGAATAGTCTGTGGTATCGCGGAAGTAGAAATTTTTATCTCCATGAACGAAAAGGCGCATAATTTTGTAATTGAAAAGGTCAAGTCTCTGAGGAAACCTTCGCATTGCAAAGCGAAGTGTATCATCTGGCAAATTCCGAATGACAAAGGCAAGTGATTGTTCATTCCCTTCAATTTGCTGATCCGGTCTTGTCCTGTCCCTTGGTCTTTGTACACCGGGTGGAGGAGTATAGTTTGGATTATCTTCAACGCTTACAACAGTAACTTTGAACATTTCGTCGTTTTTTACTAATTCCTCCCAGTAGTTTCCAACGAGATTAAATTCAGCTATCCTGATTATAGCATCATTGTCAAATCCAGTGAACCAAACCCTTACAAATTCAATCAGTGTGAAACTTGGGTTTCCAACGCTTCGCGTGAAGGAAGAAAGCGGTATTTTAAGCTGATACCAACCGTTTGAACCACCACCGGCTATATATGGATTGTTTACTGTGTCAAGCGGGATTTCATATTCAAAGTAATTATTTACGAGGTCAAGTATGTGATTTCTGTTCAAATCTTCTTGGTCGGGCTCGGGATAAAAGTTTCGATTACCTTCTGTTCCATTCCTTTTCAATGGGTCTGCATAGTCAAAGTTGTCTTGGCTTGGATCGTTACCAAAATATGGATATTTTGCTCTCTCTTCATCGTCGCTCATTCCATCAAATCCAACATCTTCACCGGGGTCAAGTCGATAGTTTCCATTTTTATCTTCTGTGTCAAGTCGTTTATTTGGTATTACATCCTCAGAAATTTGCCCAAGGTTTATTAACATTTTTGCGTTTGGTCCAGGATTTCCAATGACTTTAAACCAAATTTCAATGTAAGTTATATTTTCAGTAGTGAGGTCAGTTGAAAAATATGGAAGAACTCTCATCATTCCTGCCCAGTTTTGTCTGGGGAAGTTCTTAATTGAGTCCCATTTGGCGGTGTAGTTGTATTGTCCTCGTCTCTGTGGGAAAAATTGAATATCTAACGGTGTGATGAACTGTTCTTCCTGAGCAACTCTTTTCTGTGGCCAAACTTCTGTTACTTGAACTGATTGTGGAATGTTAAACCATGCGAGATATCCTTTTCTTTGCACTTTTATTGTGTCAGGAATTTCCTCTTTTCTTGTTTCACCGAGCAGGGGCATAAAAGCAGGTGCACCTGAGAAATGCCAATGGCTTGAAATTAAGCTGAAGGAAATAATCCTTTTTGAACCTTCAAAATCATCAAGATAAACGACGCTTTCTCTATTGTCTCCAACAATTGTGCTTTTTCTTGTATTTGGGTCGGCAATTATAAATGCAGATTCACCCCGAAGTGAAAATGCAGCGTCTTGTTTTGCTTGGTATCCCGGAAAAATGTTAAAAAATTCAGAAATTCTTCTCGAGTTAAACCTTGTTGAAAGATCAATCCCAAGCATTGTATTGCTAATCGGCTCTTCCCCTAACCTGACTTTGTCACTTAATGTCTGCTGTGCGTAGTTCATAAATGTGAAGCCAAACTTCGTGTTTTCGCCTAAATCAAGATCACCTCTAGCACCAAGAATCGTTTTAGATGCGAAAGAGAAAAGATCGTTAGTTTCATATCTTATTCTTAGATTTGCCCCTGGTAGGAGGGCATCGCGGTTTAAAATTGTAAGCTGACCAAGTATATAGTCAACTCTATAATCAACCCCTTCAACTAATCTTCTGTCATTCAAATAAACTTGAACGCTTCCTTCGGCGACATTAAATCCGAGGTTATAAGTTGCTTGTGCGTCGCTTGTTAATTTCGCAGAAATTTTAAATTTTGACGCCTTTGCTGTATTGTTCCTTGCTGCAACTTGATTTGTATCGTAAATGTCATCATAAGCGATTGAATTTATAAATTCGTCACCTTTGTCCGGAAAAATTTTTTTCAATGTCTCCTTGCTGAATGGTTTAAGAAACGGAAAGATGATTTCACCACGGCTTGGATTTATTGTTTGATCGGAAAAATCAAACTTATTATCTGAACCAGGCGAACCATCTTCTGTAAATCTATCAAATCCAAAGGCTTTTAAAAGATTTATCCCGTCTATATCTTCTCTCTCTTCCTGATCTGGGCTTGGTTTATAGAGAAGTTTTAATTCAAATCCTTCTTTTTTTATGTTTCTTGCACCAGCGAGAGGGTAGATGTTTCTTAACTGTAAGAGCCAAGCTTTTTTGAACGAAGGTTGCGGAGATTTTGGTCTTACAAGCTTTAAAACAAGCGTAACCGCTGTATCGGTCAACGAATTCACAAAATCTCCATAAACTGTATCATCATCAGCAATTTGAGTTGGTCCTTCAATTCTATATGCAACTGCAAGCGCCTGATTATCTTGAATATCTATGTTAAGCGAGATAACCCCAATGTCCGCGTTAATTGTATAATCTTTCCCCGGTTCAAGCTTTCTGAAAAGCCCAACTTCAATCCTGCCTGGGTCGCTTTGTAAAACTTTGGTTCTTAAACTATCATAGTAAGAACTGTTTGTAATTGGTGGTAAATTGATATCAGCCACAACAAATCTTGTTAAACCAGGTTCAGGTCGCTCAAGCTGAGAAACCCAAACCTCAATATCTTTAACCTGTAATTCTGGAGCTACTCTTAATGGCGGACTATTTTGGTAATATGGTTCATAAGTTTTGATGTATTTTTCATCGATGAAGTAATGTCTTTGGGAGTATTGATAGAGGAAAACTTCTACTGATTGCGTTTGAGCCCCGCCGGTTAAAACTCTCTCTTGTGATTCACCTTTTTTCTGACTTGCTATGGTTGTTAGTTTAAGTGGACCAAGTTGTAAATTTGCTTTTATACCGAAAAGAGCTTGACTGCTTCCAATTAAGGTAGATGGGGTTTGAAGTGAAACATTTCCCGCTTCAATGCTTTGAATTATCTCGTCGTCGTAGCCTTTGTATCTTATCTTGAGTTGGTTTTCAAACTCAAATTGTCTTTGCGTGTTCCAGTCAGCGGTTATGTTAAGTTTATCACCTATGGTTCCACCAACATTTATTTGAACCTGCTGATTAAAGTCGGGTTCATTTCGAACGCTTCCAAGCCTTGATACTATAAGTTGTTCTGTTTTTTCGTTTCTCCACGCGCCTGTTATATCAACAGCTCCTGAAATGTGAAGATTTATAACTGGGGGACCAAATATGCTGAAAATTGGATTTGCCGGAACTGGTATTTGAATGTTTGTTATGCTTCCGAAAAGTCTTTCGATGTCATCCCTTTCCTCTTTCTTTTCGTATCTATGGGCAAGTTCAATCCACGATTTCCTTTTATTCTCCTCAAGTTTTATCTGTATATATTTTTCAAGCGGTATTACAAGAGGGAAGGTGCGCTCGCTGTCGGCAATCTTTTCCGTTATTTTAACGAACCTGCCCGTGGAATCAATCTTTACCTCGTGCGTTATTAAGTTTGAGGGCATGAAAAATAAAGGATGGAATTGGGGACGATTTAAGTGAGTGTATGGTTTTAAAACGAACTTTTTATTGAAAAAATTTTCTCCTACCGTTGAATCATATTTAACTGTGTCAACTTTAGTTACATTTGTATCTGGGAAAGCTACATTGTTGGATGAAAAACTTGAACCTTTTGCGAGCGAGGAAAAGGTGAAAAAGGCGAAAGATAGAATAACATAAACTCCTGATCTCATGATTGATAACCTATCAGCAATTATGTTTAACAGCGTAACAATGGGCTATAGCCAACCTGAAATTTTTTTGACTAATTAAAGATAAAATTTTCAAAATTTAATTTCAAATTGAACTTTGCGCGCTTCTATGTTCGTTGCTTAATTAGTTTGTGTTTGCTAACTTTATTAAAAACAAAATAAAGAAGAACCCATGCAAGTTATCTTTGTTTTCATAGCGTTCCTTCTTCTAAATATAAGTTCGTGTGTTCGTGAGACCCCATATCAA